>CAWUIU010000038.1:0-14146 GCA_963922285.1 uncultured Oligoflexia bacterium
CCAGATGCTATGGAATTCTTAAAAGCTGTTCCAACAAATTGGTCTGAGACTGTTGGTCTAAGTAGTAAAATTGGGGAATTTGCAACAATCGCGAGAAAAGATAGAAACTCTGAAAACTGGTATGTTGGTGGTGTTACTAACGAAAATGGTCGAGTTGTTTCTATTGATTTAAGTTTCCTTGATGAGGGTAAGTGGTACACTGTTAAGGGTTACCAAGATGCTAGAGGAGCTAACTGGGTTTATAATCCACATGCACTTGAAGTTTATGAAACGAGAGTTAGAGGTGGAAGTACAAGCTTCGATCTTTTCATGGCACCAGGTGGTGGTGTAGCTCTTGAGTTTATTAAGGAGTAAGCGTTAGCGCATGGTGAAATTAGTAAAAGATATGAGCCCTCAAAGTGAGGGCTTTTTATATATTAAAATTACACACCCTGAACTATATATTTCTATTATATGCTATAAGCCCTAAAATATTTATTGAGGGGAATAATATGAAGAAGCTAATGTATTTGTTTTTATTGGTGGCGTTTTCTTTAAATGCTGTTGCACTTGAACACTTGTCAGTTAAGTCTGAGGCGAGTAAGTCACAAATATCTAAGTATTTGAAAGAAATCGATAAGATTAGCGATCAAGACCCCAATGAGCTTATTCAACTAAATTTTTTAGGTAAAAAGAATAAGAGCTCTACGTATCCATCTGGAGATCTTTATATTTTACTCGGTATTGGTAAGAAAGATGAACAAATGACAAAGAAGGAATATCAAGATTTGTGGAGAATTATGAATTATCTAGCGGATTCTGGATTTCGTGTCATGATAAATGTAAAAGCTAAAGTTGATCATCTTAGAGAGGCCGTAGCAAACGTAGATACTTCTCTTATAATGTTTTCGGGTCATGGTAATAGAAGTGCATTCTATGATTATGACAGCAAACCTGTTCCATATGATATTTTCGATAACAAGCATTCTAATTTTTATCAATTTGTTCTTAGTGCATGTTATGGACGAATTGCTTTAAATAATAATTATGATATATCAGGATTGAAAACTTGGGCTTGGTCAGGGTTAACAAATTCAACTGAATTCATTAACTTTTTAGTTTCAAGTGATTGGAATGCGTTTGACGGTCTATAAGTCGTAATACTTGGTAATAGAAGTACTTATGGACTTGGAGAGTACCGTATTAGATGCTTTGTTAAGATAGCTCTGATCGGTGTAGCCTAAGCTAAAACCTAGGTCGTCGTACTTATAATTAGCACTTAGGCCAACTTGCCATAAGTACTTTGATGAACTAAGTGATTGTATATCACCGGTGATTTCTCGAGCTCCCTCTCTACTATATAAAAGGCTAGAACTTATACTTAGGTTTTCAATTGGTGTTGTGTAACCGACACTAACTTGAGCAGAGCCACTTAACTTAGGATCAATAGAAAAGCTCGATCCATTTTCACGAAAGCTTTTTCTATGCGATTTGTGGACTTCTGTCATAAATAAAAGATTAAAATTGTAAAATGATTTAATGAATGAAAGACCTAGGGTCGTTGTGTAAAAACCGCTTCCAAGAGAGTCTGTATTGAGTGGTTTCTGTGCATCATAGGTTGAAGTCGAATTGGCAAAGGTTTGTTCCATAAACAAAAAGCCTCTGGGCTTTAATGCACTATATGTGAGCTCAGGTAGGAATTCAAAAGCTGCAAATGCTTTTATATCAGCAATTCCTTTTGATTGTTCATTATTTGTACTTGTTCGATATGTATTGAGTTTATAAGGTAGAGTTAATCCAATTTGAGTGTACTGTGTTGTTTGATACGACATAGAAAGACTAAGGACTTCTGTTACTCTTTGATTAGAAGAGTCTCTCGCAGTTAACTCACCATTGTCTGAATCATGAGTAATCGCTGAATTTGAACCAGATATGACAAATTGAGCTTTATAATCCCCTGTTATAAGAGAGGGGAGATAAGAGCTACTTCCACAACATGATCCCGCAAAAACAAAATGCGAAGTCAAAAAAAATAAAAATATTACTAAAAATCTAGACCCCATAAAACTTCTTCTTTCAACACATTGTTTTCAAAAATTTGAAAGTGAACATCCCAATATCCTGGCATTGTAAAAAAGACTTCTCTTGCTTTGTAGATACCATCAGATACTTTTTCCACCGTAACGGGAAATGAACCATGTCCCATAGTAGGCATCCAGAGCATAACTCTAATATCAATATCATCTTTTATGATGGCATTATCTTGATCAGTTAAAATAATCATTAGCTTAGCTTCTCTACCTACTTCAGGCTCTTCAAGCCAATGCATATCTAGTTGTACTTTTGAATCGTTAAAGAAGTTTTCTGAGATTAGACCTTGCTGTCCTTGAATCTGTTCATTCTCTTTATCTTCAAGAAACGGAGAGTCTCCACAGCTAATGACGAGAAGTGATATTAAGGCGAATAAAATTGTATTCATTTAGAAATTAACTCTTGTCGCTTCTGTTTCAGTGTTTCCATCAGTATCAGTAAGATCGACTCTGATTTCCCAGTAACCTTGCATTCCATGCATAAAAAATCTTGCTTCTTCTGTTTTAAATATTCCTGTCGAAACCTCAGGAGTATCAAATAAAGGGCCTCCATGGTTATGACCATTGGCCATAATCATCCATGAATAAATATTTATATCAAAAGCAGGAGATACTGGCTCATGATTACTATCGCCTTTCTTCCAAAACATAATTTCAAAAGAAGATGTTTGATTAAGATTAGGACCATCTGTCCAAGTTAAACCGGCGCAAAGGTTAGAATTCTTGAATGTCATAGGACAGTGTGCACTTGCTTGGAAAGAAAGAATTAGAAATGAAAAGATGGTTATTAGTTTCATATTATTACCTTTGAATATAGCACCCAATTGTACGAGTGCTTTTATTAGTTACTAATTTATTGTTTTGAATTTGTGTTAATGCTTCTTTTAAGTAAAAATTTTTAGCTTTTTTAAAGTTTCTTGTTTCAGTTACTCCACCTTGGTAAAGAATCTCACCTGCTTTATTTAAAATAAAAACATGAGGTGTTTTTAGAGCTTTAAAAGTGTTTGCATAGTTGAGACTTTTGTCAAAAATGATAGGGTAGTTGATTTGATATTGATTAAAGTGTTCATTCACTTTTTCTAGAGTTGCATTTTTATTAGAATTAAAACCAATGAACTGAAATTCTTTAAATTCTTTTTGTAGTGAATTTATATGGTCAAAGTGACCTTGTGAACATGGGCATTTACTATTTAAAAAGTTGAGAACAAAATACTTTTTTGATTTCGTCTCAACAGAGATCGTTTCCATAGTTCTAACATCGACTCCTTGAATTTTTTGCGGAATAGCATAAGAAAATACTGAGAAATAGATCGCGATCAAGATAAGGAAAAGGTTTTTCATAACCTAATCTATATACACCAATCGACAATACTACTCAATGAAAAGAGCTGCCTCTAATAGTTGCATTAGTCTTTAGGTGGATACTTTTTGAGTTTTCTTTGTAGACTTTGCCTTCTAATCCCAAGGGAGTCAGCTGCTTTAGAAATATTTCCATCATGCTGTGCGAGAACATACTCAATATATTCTCTTTCTTTCTTATAGAGACCAGGTATTGGACCTATTTCTTGTCCCTGCAAGTCACTAGATTGAAATGACTCTAAAAGCTCAGAAAATGAACAAGGTTTTAATATATAATTATCGGCACCTAATTTGATCGCTTTTACGGATGTGGCAATTGAACCAAATGCCGTGAGTATCGTCATTTTTATTCTTGGATATTTTTTTCTGACGATAGGTATGAAATCTAATCCACTTTGAGCGCCAAGCTTTAGGTCAATGATGGCATGAGTGAAGTCTTCTTCACATTTTATAATTTCATCGATCTCCAGATTTGTCGTGACTTTATAGTCAAGCGCTGAAAATTCGCTTTTAAGTGCATCTTTGAAATCAATGTCATCTTCAATGATTAGTACATTCATGTTTTAAGCCATTGGTACTTTTAGTTTTATTTGCGAACCAGAGTTTACATTATCAAATATTACAGATCCACCAATATATTGAATAGTGTTTTTTAATTGGTAGAGGCCAAGACCGGTTCCATTTTGTTTCGTTGTTATAAAAGGTGAGCCTAGTTCATTTATAATACTTTCGTTAAACCCTGATCCATTGTCATTTACAATGATGAATAGAACATCTGAGTTTGAAGACATATTAAAGTTAAAGTCTAATCGAGATGCTCCAGCTTCTTTCGCGTTATCAAATATATCGATTATACTTCTAATTAAAATTAGTTTTGGAAGTTTTACAATTGCACTATCTGGGCACTTATTTATGTTTATCTCTAAAGAACTACTTTTTCTATACTCATTAATTGTGTGATTCAACACTTCTTTAATATCAGATGTCTCTTCAGAGAAGTCACCGTCAAGATGATGAATCGTTTGATTGAGATCCTTTAGAGACTTTGAGCACTTTTCTAAATTTGATAGAGCAATATCAAGATCTTTCTTTCTGTCTGATGTCGCTTCAGTGCTTCTAGAGAGAGAAGATATCTTTAGAAGTGTTGTATTTAAAGGAGTGCTTAGTTCGTGGCAAATTCCCGACGTTAAGAGACCAAGTGATCTAAAATTATTAACTCTTTGACTATATTCAAGAAGAGAGTGTAATTTTTTATTTAGACTTCTTAGTTCATTTATAAGCCAGTTTGCTGCAAACCAAATGAGAGTGCCAATGACTAAAAAGGCCATTGCTCCGAGATATTCCTTGGATTGTGTCTTTGTACTTATTGAAAAATTAAATGGAGACGACAGAAGTGCTAGGAATGAAAAGAGTGTCGTTGCAAAGAAGATAAAGCTATTTTTCTTGTCCATAAAAAATGGAGCAATGAATATGTGAAGAAGTAAAACAATGATAAATGGATTATTATATCCACCATTAATAAAAATCAAAGTAGTTGTAACAAAGAGATCAAAATAAAGTTGTGAACCAGAGAGAATCTCTTTATATCGTGAGTTCGCTAATAGCTGATTGAAGATAAATATAGGGACAAGTGTAATAATGCTTAGAATAAATTGCTGATATGTGATTAAAGAAAATAAAGATGAAATTGTTACAGCTAAAAATTGAATGATAATAGCAATCCATCTTAACTTGACTAGAATGATAGGATTCTCATTAAAAGATAATATTTTAATATAAAGCCTCGCAGATTATTTAGATGACAGAAATAGCATGTGTGAAATTGTTGTTAAAGAATATTATTGAGTTTATTCTATTTTCTCTTGAGTAAAGATAAAATATATTGAGGAACACCGTGACATTAAGTGCAGTGGGAATAGCGTGTAAAGATATTGAAAAATCAATTTCGTTTTATGAAATATTTAATCTGAAATTTACTAAGTATGGTGATGATCATTATGAGGCCACGACAAATAGTGGTGTTCGAATAATGCTTGATACATTTAAGTTAATGAAAGATTTAAACCCTGACTGGAAAGAACCTCTTCATCCGGGAATAACATTGTGCTTCGAGGAAGAAGATGCCTATTCGGTAGATAAAACTTATAAAAAGATTATTAGTAGTGGTTACAAAGGTGAAAAAGAGCCATGGGATGCTCCTTGGGGTCAGCGATATTCTTCTGTTCGTGATCCTGATGGAAATCTCGTTGATATCTTTGCAAATATTAAATAATAGCAAGAATGGACAGGCCCATTATAAATAATAGTGATATTCGTTACATATGATAATTGAACACTTCCATCGACTACAACTTGGAAAAGCTAAACAGTATATTCTCGATCATCTTGATGAAAAAATTGAGCTTGAAGAACTGGCTAAAGAGTCTGGTGCTTCACAGTATCACTTTATAAGAGTATTTAGTGCTTACCTTGGTGAAACACCATTTAGTTATATTAGAAGAGAGAGAATCACACGTGCGCTTTCATTACTGCAGTCTAAGGATTCTTCAGTTACCAGTATAGCTTTAGAGGTTGGATTTGAAACTTCAAGTTCATTCAATAAGTGTTTTAAAAAAATGTTAAATTATACTCCTTCTGAATTTCGCAATTTAGGAAAAGCTGAGCAAGATCAAATCTTTTATGATGTTTGTATGAGTCCAAAAATAAAGGAAATTGGTATGAACATTAACTTAAGTGAAAAACCTGAAGTGATTACAAGACCTGAAACGATAATTTATTCTTTTAAAGCTGAAGATAATAGTTTTAAAGAAGCTGCTGCATTAGCTTGGCAAAAGTTTCTTCCAATAGTAGGAGGATTAAAAGAAGATCTTTCTCAATCAGAGTTCTTAGGTGTTACAGAGGTTGAAGATGAAAATTACACTTATCGAGCTGCAATTTCACTACCTACAAATGAAAATGCAGAAATAAGTGAGCTGGTAAGAGAAGTAATTCCAGAGTCACGATATGCTCGTTTTATTCTAAAAGGTCCTTATGAAGGGGTGTGGTTTGCCTTTGATAAAGCGTTTAAGGCAATTAATGAGGGAGAGTATGAGTTTGGAAATTCTCCTTGTTTGGAAAACTATTTAAATGATCCGGAAGTAACTCCACCTGAAGAGTTAATAACAGAAATTCTTATACCTATTAAATGATAAAGCCCTATCGTGCCTCTATTCTCTTTTTCAAGTCTTATTTAAGGCACGATAGTCACTTTATAAGACGGTAATTGATTTTCGATTATCGTCTATTGCTACAAGTGTAAATGAACCTTTCACAGCCAGGTCTTTACCATCTTGATACATGTCTTCGAGATAGATTCCGACTTCAACAACTAAACTAGATTTTCCAACCTTAGTTACTTCACCAACTAATTCAACAAAGTGGCCTGATGGAATAGGGGTATTGAAGTCGACACGATCACTTGAAACAGTGACAAATTTCTTACGACCAAAACGAGTGGCTGAAATAAAAGCTACTTCATCCATCCATTTTAGAGCATTGCCGCCAAATAGTGTGTCGTAGTGATTAGTACTGTTAGGGAAAATTGCGCGCACGATAACTGTACGAGACTCTTTCATCCTTTCTTGGATATTTGTCATGATTACCTCCTCGGGTAGTAAATGTTTAGCTAAGGATCGGACTTATTGCTAGCGCAAAATACCGTTGCGGGACAGTGTCGGAGTCTCACCGAACTTCACTTAGGTTGATTTAAATTTATGGGTTTATGTATTGTTTGGCAACTAAAGATCAATATCTGACAGTCGTTTACTTGCTCCAAGCTTTTTGAGAATAGAGATATATTTACTCTTAATTCTTCGATCTTTAAGAATTTGATACTTTATTTCGAGAAGCTTATACATTTCAAAAGGAAAGTCCTTGTCAACTGCGAGCCCTATTTCAATATCTTTTAATGCTTCTTCATTCTTGTTAAGGCCGTAAAGAGCAGTTGCTTTAGTTCGATGTGTTCTTCCTTCTTCTATTTTTAATGATCGAAACTTTTCTTCAGCATCAAGTGCTTGCTCGTATGCTAATTCGAAATTTCTTAGCTTAGAATTAATGAGTGAGTTAAAAATATCACAGTCTGCGAAACCTCTTTCATGTTTAGATTCTTGGCAATATTTGAGTGATTGATTGACGGCATCTTGTGCACTTTTGAGATCTCCCAATTCGAGGAGAACGTCAGCAAGGCCGATATAAGCAATTGATAGATTTAAAGGGCGACCTTCAAAATTTTGAATGGCCTCTTTTTGCAGGCTAAGAGATTTTTGGAGATCGCCATATTCATGATATGTACAAGCTAAATTTGACTGTGCAGGAGCAATTGCTGCCTTATCTTCGAAATAAATTGCATTCTCAATACAGTACTCATATTCTTTTATTGCTAATTCTATTTCACCTTTAAAGCTATGAATATTTGCTTTATTAAGATGAGTATTTAATAGAATGCTTTTATGGTTAGTATCCTTTGTGAGATCAAGCGCTTTTTGCAAGTATCCTTCGGCTTTTCTAAGATCACTCTTTCTCCAAGCAGCAATACATAAATAATTATAAAGCTGAGCCAGAAGTGATTTTGGTAAATTTGGTTCCATGCTCGCTTTGATAAGACCTTCGAATAAGTCCCACTTTCCTGTTGGAGTGATAATCTTTAGAAGATCTTCCTGTTCAATAAGCTTGGCTGCTTCTTTTTGTTCATTGGCAGTAGCAAAACAGTCAAGAGTATTAAGTAATATAAGAGAAGATTCGGGACATTCAAGAATTGTCGCAAGTTTAGCGAGATTATCTTTTCTAATCTTTTTTGTCTGTCCTGTTAGCCAGCGACTGACAGTTTTACGATCGACACCAATTTCCTCTGCAACCCACCATCTTTTAAGATCGAGCTCTTTCATTCTGTTGTCGAAAAAGGTTATGTTAAGTAAAAAATTTTCCTCTATACTCATAAAATCAAACACTTATAAGTTAGTGTCCCCATGTCCCCTAATGTCTCTTACAATAAATCTAAAGCAAAGTTATAAACTAGCCAAGTTAAATGAGTCTTGAGGAGGGCTAGTATGGAAGAATTTAAAACATTTATAAATGATTGTTGGGCAAAGCATGAAACAGAGTCTGAATTTGTGGCAAAAAAGCTCGAAGATAGTCAGAATGTTGTTACAAATGAAAATGAGTTGGCTTCATACGTGGGTATTGTCGTTCACACATTAGGTGGGCATCTTGGTGAGTGGCAAAGAGGAATTGATCTCTTGGAGTCACTAAAAGAATTGAAATTAGAAAATAAAGATCCGATTATCAGGGGACAGGCAATACTGGCACTAGGTATGAATGATTGTAAAAATAAATATCTTGATATGGTTACAGATGATCAAATGGCTTCTGTGTATTCACATGCGGCTACAGAGTTGTTGAATCAAGATCAGAATCAAAAGGCCAAAACATTTCTCGATAAGGCTCTTTCATTAGTTCCTAATGATTTGGATAACACTAATTCATTAGCAAAGTCTCTTGCCATAAGTACAAATAATATGGCCTGTGCACTTGAGGAAAAAAACGAGCTTAGCTTAGAAGACTCTGAATTAATGATACTTTGTGCAACAACAGCGAGAAAGTATTGGGAAGTTGCCGGTTCATGGGTGGAAGTAGAACGAGCAGAGTATCGACTAGCAATGAGTCATCTTAAAGCAAAAAATTTTGATAAAGCATATATGCACGCTACTCAATGCCTAGAAATTTGTACAAAGAATAAAGCGGACGAGTTTGAACTGTTCTTTGCACACGAAGTACTTGTTAAGGTAAATAGGGCATTATGTGAAATGTATAAAAGTAAAGTAAAGCCTGAATGGCAGAACTATTGTGTGATACCATAAAGAAAGGCTCCTTATGGAGCCTTTGATTTATAAAATTGGTCTAATTGATTTGATGAAATAATTGTAGATAATGCCCATACAGCTAGTATCTCTTACTGCTCTACCATCTTGTACATAGTATTTTGCTGTCGACATGGTACTTTGAATTGACTTCTCAACTCTCTCACGTAATTCATGTCCTTTATATCTTGTTACAATGTGAGTCATCAATTCTGTATTCGAATAAAATGATCGATAATCTAAATTACCTGAACCATCTAATACGCCATAAGGAGTGGTCATACCTTTCGCGTGAATTCTAGCCCCTTCATTGAATCCCATAACGTGAATACCTTTTCCCAGACTTAGAAACTTTTGTTCAATAGAAATATGAAAATCTGCATGAACCCATTCATCGGCACCAACTTTCCATGACCCAACATCATTTGTTATAAAATATAAATTCTTTTGCTTATATTTTCCAAGTATCTCATCAGGGTCTTCGTCTATGAATCCTTTTGTTCTTTCAAGTGCCATTTGAAATCGATCTTTATATTTAAAGAGAGATTCTTGAACACTTTGTTTATTGTCTTTGAAGATTTCAATAATCTCTCTTGCCGCTTCTTGTTCAGTTATCTCTCCATCTTTTAATCTACTTTCTACTTCGCCAAAAAGCTTTCTTGTGTCTCCTTCTGTGAGAAGTTTAATCTCTTTCCAAAATCTCTTGAGTTTCTTCTTATTTGCACTTATTCGATCACGGTTAGGGATAGCTCCAAATTGTTCAGAGCCTCTTAAACCTTGTACTATCGAGGTCTCATTTGCTTCTATCAGGTCTACTAGTTTGTCGACAAAAATCCTTGTTTTATTCTCATCAATACCAACCCCAGGCTTATTTATTTCTTGTTGAGATAATCGATATGCGGCACTATTTGATTTCAAAAAATTTTCGAATGCATTCATTATTTCGGGAGTAGGTGATCCATATTGAGAATTGTAAAAAATATCTCCAGTTGCTGAGCCTGCTACATCAACTAAGGCCTCCATTACCTTCTTTTTAAATAATTTATCGTCAACAGTATCTGTATAAAGCTTAACAGAATCTACAGCGTAGGCTTGTCTGAGCCAGTTTGTCTCTTTGCTACCATCTATAAAAAAACTTTGCAGATAACTGTCGGCTTCTGCAGTAATCTTTACCATCATGTCATATTTTTCAATATGCATTTTAAATCCAAACCATTGAAATGCTTTTTTCTTGAGAAGATTAAATTTGTTTTTAATAAATTGAAACTTTCCGTCAGCTGTATATATGTATGGACCCATTAGTTGATTAATCCTTGAACTAAAAGTTTTTGCCTTACTACCTTCTTCGATAAAGTGAGCATTGATTTCAATAGAGTCTAAAACATCTTGCATAAATTCAGCGCCGCTCATAGTACCTAGAGAGGCCTTCTTAGCAGACGCCTTGAGTTTTTTATCTATTGGATCTTGTAGAATGTATTTTAGATTATCAGCAAAAAATGTTGGAGACAATTTTTCTTCGTCAATAAGCTTTGCAAGTTTAGCTTCATGATTTTGGAAGATTTGAATAAAACGATCAGCCAGCTGCTCTCTCGCACTTTCTGTGCCGTTGTTATAGGTTTTTATCCAATTCCCCATATCGTTAGCATATTCTTTAAAATCTCTATTTTCCACGAGCATATCTTGAGCAATAATCGCTCTCCATTTTTTTCCAAGTCCTGCTCTTTTTTTGTTACTTCTTTCTAAACGTGCTTCAAGCCTCGAAATATTTACTCTTTCAGTATATCGACTTTCTAATTGATCCTTAATGTACATTTTTGCTTTCTGATAATAATCTGGATCATGAATCATATACTCTCTTTCAACCTCTAGTCTTTGGTTTGAAACTTGTTCAGAGACTTCTGTTAATTTTCCGTCCTTCATAACTTGTGTCGTTACTGTACTTTCAGCTCTTCTTGTATTAATACCGTAGTGTGATGCAAGTGCATTTCTACCACCAACTTGTACAACTCCAATATTGTCAGAAGTTCCTAGATATTGATCAGTTTCTTCTGTGACAATATCACTGAGAAGCATTTTGTCATGCATTCGATTATTCTTCTGGCGGCCTATTGCTTTGAAAAAAGCTCTTAAGCGACCATGTTTAGCAACATTATTCTTATAACGATTCTTAATTCCCTTTAAGCTAAATCCAGGACTAAATTCATATACGTTTACTCCATTCTTAACCATATAAAGTATTGTTTCATCACTTAGTCCATGCCCTTCAGGGTCAATTACTATGTCAACGACCTTCCCTGCTTTTGCAGCATCAACTGCCCATTTGATTTGAGAAAGTCCAATTTCGTCTTCTTCAAATTCAAAAGTAGAGAAATAGATGTAGCTGGAATTTGGGTTATTCCAAATTTCATAACGAGCTTGTGCAGCTTTTTGATTTTCAATGAGAAGATTGACCCTCGGTCCTTGTTCAATTTCTCCATGATCGTCATTTCCAGCTAGACTTCTAAAGTTAAAAGGACTATTCCACTTTGATATCTCATTAGTAGAGCAGGAAATTAAAAACATAACCATAATAATGTACTTCATGATTTACCTCGATACTGTAACTCACAATACGATTCGGATTTTATTTTCTAGACTTAAATTATTGTTTTTATTCCGGTGCAATTTGCTCAGATAAATGATTAAAGATCTTAGTAAGTTGAAGTAACAACCATTTTGCGAAACACGAGGCATCTAAATTAATCGTTAGACTTAATAGAAAAAAGCGTTTAAAAGTATTTCTTTTAATGTGATTGAAGGCATAAAAATGGATATAAATCTTTTTCATACGAAAGCCAGTGAGTTTTTAGGTAAACTATTTATCGAAATAGAGAAAAGTAAAATTGATATTAAGGGTTGTGAAATTGATCACATCTGTTATCGGACTTCGAGCAAAAAAAGCTATGAGTCTTTCAAGCAGAATATATCAGAAATAGGTGAGTTATTAATCGAGTCAATTGTAGGTGGTCGGCCAATTGCAACCTATAAACTGGCACAACCTATAATATTTAAAGAGTATGTTATTGATCTTGTTGAAGTTCCTGCACCAAAAGTAGGTAAGGAAACAAAAGATGGATTTGAACACATTGAATTTGTCATCACTGAAGACTTTGATCATTACATGCAAAGACATGATTGGATAAGTTTTAAGACTAAAGGGAGTCACAAATTATTCAATCCAGAGATTGCTTTTGAAATGGGAGAAATGTCGATTAAGTTCCATCACTATTCTCTTGAGTCAGTTATCAACGTCGAAAAGAATAATGAGCTTTGGAATTTCTTAGAAGATGATGGCTTTTTGGAGAAGTATAAAAACTATAAGCCGATAATACGGGGTAACACTTCTCTAGGCTTTGAAGGTAAGAGTATCGACTTAAAGATTATTTTCCCAAAAGCAGCAGAAACTTTAATCATCGAAGAGTTTACAGACAAAATAGTAAAAAAAGGTTCTATGATTATCAGCTTTATCTTTAGTGATGACCAGTTTAGTTCGCTCGAGAATAGAAATTTTCAGATAATCGCAAGAGCACTAAAGAACTCTAATAATGACTTCTTACAAGAAATTAATGACCAGCTAAGTCTAGGTGTCTCTATTGAAGATGCATTAATGACTCGTCTTAGAATTGGATCTCTTGAAGAATTGACACTGTCAGATGTAGAACTGTCAAAGAAAATATCTAAGTTTATGTAATTATTTAGCTTTTGATTTGTATAAACTTTTCAAACAAGTTTATTCGGCAAATTTTATTTGGTATCTAATACCTTCAAAATCATGAGGGGAAAGATATGAATAAAATTAAGATTTTAGTTACTTGTTTATTATTAACACTGGTTTCTCTACCAAAAGATTCTAAAGCTGCTTTTAGTATTACTGCAAGTGGTGGTACATCATACTTTTTTGCAGAAGCGATGATTCTTCCATTAGGTTTTGGTGGATATTTACTTACAAACCGTTGTCGAGTAACACTTTGTCTTGATAAGGCCCTTGGTGTCGCACTTGTTGGACTAGGGATCGTTCTTTTAGATGAAAATGCAGGTAATATTGAGTTCAATTCAATTGATGATAAGAATGCAAAAAGGATCGGTCTTACTCAAGAAGAACAAGATGCTTTTAATAATTCACTTGATGAAATTAACTTTGTTAAAGATGAAATCTCGATGGAACTGTTAAAAATTGAAGAACCAACGTTAGAAGATGCAAACAGAATGTGGGATGAGAGCTCTGATCTTATCGATGCAGATGCCTTTAATGCTCTAACTAAAGTTAAGAACAGTATCGCCAATAGTATTAAATAGTTAGACTGTTTAAAATTTTGATAGAGTATCTTTTATTTACTGAATAAAATACATACTCTCAAAATTACTTTAGCTTATGCTATATAGTTTTAGAAAAGCTTAAGGAGATTTGAAATGAAAAAACTGTTTTTCGCACTGGCGGTTATGCTTTCTTTTTCTAGTTTTGGCTCAGGCTACCCGGCTGAATCAGAGCTAAAAAAACTAATAGGCATGGGCCTTCATCAAAAAGTCAAAGGAACAACACAAGGTTTTACATCTTGTAGTCTTGATCAAAAAGTTTCGATGAAACTATATAAAGATGTAATTCGTAATGATGGTAGTCTGATCTTTAGAGTTGCTTCAACAAGACACTGGAGAAAGCATGAACCAGTAAATCCAATTGTTGGACGTGTTGCTTATGAAGTTACAAATGATGAGGGACAACTCATCGAATTTTCAGATTTTGATGGAGAAGTATTTACTTTAGGTGCTTTCGATAATCGTTTTTAT
>CAWUIU010000039.1:0-14003 GCA_963922285.1 uncultured Oligoflexia bacterium
AAGGCCCTCATAAGAGGGCCTTTTTATTTTTTTATTCAGAATACCAATTTAATGGATCAATTCTTAAGAGTTCTAATTTTAAGAGTATTCACTTTATTCTTTCCAAAATTAAATGTGAGATCTTCAAAAATAGTTCTTAAAGGGAAGTAGAGTGGATCTGCAGTGTCAAAAACTAGGCCGAGACGGTGACCTTTCTTAATATTATAAGCTGTCGCTAATAGCTCAAAGTTAAGCTTTAATTCTTCTCTGGAATTTATGTTGGAAATGATTCTCTCTTTTGTCATTACTCCGTGAGTAATGAGTCTCGAAATCCCATAGGGGTTTATATCATACAGATAAGTTACAAGCTGAAAGCTTCCAGTGTCAGGTGTTACATTTATTGATAATTCAGGTATACCTCGAATTTTAGTCTTTTTAGAAAGTGGCTCAGTTTGATATACTAGAGAGTAGCTCGTATTTAATAGTGGACTATAGTGGATAACAGGTGCTCTTAAATGTCCGTTGATAAGGGCTGAGGCTAGTGGAACTCCTGTACTTGCTAGAGTGTCGACACCTGCCATAAGAAAATCGGTAGTGTTGTCATCGATTTGATTGATACGATTTAGTTTTCCTCTACGTAGAATTGTTCGCGGCTGTAAATGAAATACTTCATTATTTGAATCTTGAGTAAGAATATTTGTATTCGAATATGTCTCTCGTTTATGGTCAAGAGATGTTAAGAGGCTTATCTCACTTTTTGAGTAGTCAATATTCCCTTCTCCTTTGAGCCAATACTTAAACCAAGCGCGAGCATTATTGAAAGTGTAGTTAGAGTCGAGAAAGAGACCTATTCCTTCTCCTGTTGTGTGAGTTCCTTGATTGAGTTCTAGTCTTTTTGGACCCTTTAGCTTTTCATAGTATTTAATAATTGGATTCGGCTGAAAGAGATTATCTCCAAAGTTGTTTGCGATAAATACAGGAGCACGTCTTTCATTGATTTTATCGATGAAGTTAATAGGGCTTCGTTTCTCGGCCCATTCAATTAATTGGCTCATATCTTTATCAATGACAAAGTCGTAGAGAAGCTTCCAAAGAAATGGATCAAGTTCTCCGCTAACATAGCCAGTGGACATTAAAAATGCTGACCAAAAAGTGCGGAAGGTATCATTTCCGTAGAGAGAGTCCACCAGTGAGCTCCACGTTGACATGGCCACCCCTGTTTTTATTCTTGGCTCAAGCGCCAGGCCTTTTAGCGTCATTCCGCCGCCGTATGAGATTCCACTCATTCCTATATTATTCATATCGACTTGAGAATTATCTCTGAGCCAGTCAATGACTGTTGAAAGATCGCTCATATCATTTTCACCAATGACATTGACGAGTCCTTCAGAACATCCCCATCCACGTGCTGAGTAGCTAAGAACAATAAAGCCTTCTTCTGCTAATATCTTAGCTTGGTTAAAATACTCATGCTCTTCAAGAAACCAACTGTTAGCAAAGAGAACAGCTGGAAACTTCTTGTTTGGATTATCTGTTCTAGGTTCGAATATATTAGCGCCTAGTCTGACTCCGTCCTTTGCTTTGATGTAAATCTTGTCTGTAAAAGTATAGCTATCATTTCGAGGGAGCTTGATTTCTTGGCAGAAGTTTGCCAGAACCTGAAAATTTAGACTTAAAAAAATGATGAACGAAACGATCTTCGTATTTCTCATAGGTATTTCCTTGTATTAGTGCGAGAAGTTATTTTTTCGAAGATGGGAGACTAAGTCAAAGTTTCATGAGGATTATTAAGGAATTGTGACAATTCTGGCATGACGCAATCGTAAAAAGCCCTCACATGTTAGGAGGGCTTTTTATATATAGAAAAATTTAAAAAATTTACTAGTCTAGTAAGTACTTATACTTCTTTAAAAACTTCTGTAAAGAACCAACTTTATCAAGAGTCCTAATCGCTCTAGTTGAAAGCTTAAGCTTAATAGTTTCACCTGTTACAGGATCAAAAACTCTTTTAGTTTGTAAGTTAGGCTTTTGAGTCATTTTTGTTTTGTTGTTAGCGTGAGATACTTTGTTACCAACAAGTCTTCTTTTTCCAGTTAAATCACATACACGTGCCATTTCTACATCCTCTATTTAAAATACTACCTCACGGTAGGAATCAATTTATACTTTTAGGCGACAAAATATAGCTTTTCGCAGACGAAAGATCAAGTACCTAAAATCAGTTTTTAATAATTTCAGTCATATCTGTTTTGTACTTATAACAATTATTGGATTAGAATGGTAGGAGAAAAGAATTTGCAACGCGGAGTGTTTTAAGCTTGAAGAGCTTTATTAAGAGAGTTTCTCTATTTACTGGGATTGTTTTTGCAATATATTTTATTTGCAAGTATTACGAGGATGTCAAAAAGCCTGGTAATACCCGTGAATTCTATGCAAATCCTACTCTAAGTGCCCCATCCTATGGACCCCTTAACTTTGAGGGGAGAAATAATTCAGTAAAATCAGTTGCGAAGAGTTTGAAAATAAAACCTGAAGAGCGCAGGCTTGATCGAATAAATGTACTCCTTGAAGACTTGGACGAGATTAACAAGTCTTGTGAAGATCAGATTGCTAGCTTACTTCCCCCTTCTGAAGTCTTAGATCCAGAGGGACAATTCTTTTCTCGTCCCGATGTTGTTGAGGAGAGACTTAGTGAAGTTGTTTTTACGATATTAAAAGCGAGAAAATCCCTCGAGAGTAAATTGAGGGAGATGGAGAGCATTTTTACAGAAAAGGGAAAAGTTCCCACGCAGAAATTTTATTCAAGTGTTCAGTCGATGATGTTGTGTCTTAGTAGCGATGTTTCCTTATTTCTTGAAAGTACTTTTGAATCAAGTGTGCTGAAGGGAGATAAAGAAAGGACAAATGTTCTAACGAGAAAAGTTATTACTTTTGTTGATGAGTTAATTCTTAATGGAGTTATGCCAGATGCTCTTTTGTTTTCACTGAATGTTTACCGAGTGATTGGGGAAACTAATAAGTTTGATGAAGAGTACTTTAATGAATTAAACTCTCTCTACGATAAGATTTCTACTTACGAGGAGTCTTTTTTCTCTGAGTTTAGCGATGAAGAGGTTATTACTGATCCAAATGAGCGTCTTGAACTTTATTTGAGTGAGATGAAATTACTCTACGAAGAGTTTAATTACGTTCGTCGTTCCCGCCTTGAAAATTACCTCGAAGCTTATCAGAATTAAGCTAGTCTTCCATGCAAAGATAAACAGACTTTTCTGTCGCGCCATGTTTTAAACATAGGCTTTTAATTTTTTGCAGTAGCCAGTGGCGCATAGGCCTTGGGTACTTTACCTTAGAGTCATGACCCGTGATCATCTCAGAATAGAAGTATTCACTATCTGGATAATTTTGCTTCACTTGGCGAAAAACATCCTTCGTAAAACGAACCACGCCAACAGAAATATATTCGATATCTCTTAAAGGGATGATCTCATTTAGTTGACTTAATAGATTGTTGTAATCATCAACTATCCCTTCTGAATATATAATGGGGTCCAGGTGTATGGCAATTGGGTGGCCTATTTTATGGATCTTTTTGATTGCTGCTAATCTTGATTTGAGAGGTGGTGTCTTTAAGTCATTATCTTTTATCTTCTTTGCAGGAGAAAGTGAAAAAGAACAAATGACATTAGGTAGTGGATTAAGACTTTCCAGGGTCTTAGTATTTACTGACTTTGTTCTAAGTTCAAGAAAGGCACGGGGATTTTTTTTAAAGAGTTCAAAATAGCGTGGGATCTCCCCCGTAATATGAGAAAGAGCAAGTGAATCACTAAATTCTCCTGCATGAAACCAAATACCCACATCTGAGTTTTCCAGATGAGAATCGATTTTAGTCTGAATGTCTGCACAAATCTCTTCATGGTTAACAAAGATGACGAGGTCTGGAGAGTTAAAATAGCCTTGGAGATAGCAGTAGTTACATTCATATATACAGTTATAGGCATTGATAAAGTAATAGTGCGGCTCTCCACTCAGACCATAAGCATCTGGAGCAATCTTTACGAGATCACCTTTCTTTCTTGCAATAAAGAGATTTAAACTTTCTCTTTTTTGAAGATAAGGCTTTTTAACTCTTTGGAAAACATCTTCATAAGTGTCAATTAAAACTGGTACTTTTTTTAATCTTTCAAGAATAGATTTAGCATACTTATTTGTCGTTAAATCTTTTTCAAGAAAGATTTTTTCAAACATCGAATTCACCATTCATGATTTTTTCAAATTCTTCATAGGGAAAGTCTTTTAAGAGCTTAACCACTATGTCTCTTTTTTCCTTAGAGTCGATATTAGCGATAAAGCGAAATGACTTCTTTTCAAGGTCTTTGTCAAATTTAAATTCACTGTCGTACTTTCTTAAGTCCTTTGTGATATCTTGTAAAAGTGAAGAGATTTTGGTCTTAAATGGATAAAGCTCCTGGGTGAGTCTTTCATTAATGAGATTAACTCTTTCTTTAGGACTACTATCACTATCTGATATGCTTTTGATGTTTATCTTCTCTAAAATAGATTGCTCATCTAATTGGGTTTTAGAAAGAAGTGCTTTTAGGAGATTGTTAGTATTTCTCTTTGAGGAGACAGTGAAGTAGAGAGACTTATTTTCGAATATTGATAGAGAGCTCTCTTCTTGTTCTTCTATTCTCGATTGATCACAGAAGTAT
The DNA here is from genome assembly GCA_963922285.1 of uncultured Oligoflexia bacterium. GTDB lineage: Bacteria > Bdellovibrionota > Bacteriovoracia > Bacteriovoracales > Bacteriovoracaceae > Halobacteriovorax_A. The sequence goes on from CAWUIU010000039.1 coordinate 4,689, forward strand.
TCATAGAGAGATTGACTATACTCGAGAGCTCTTTCTTTTATATTTTCACAAAAGACAGCTTCTCTTATATGGTCTGAAACTAATTTTGTGACTGAGAAGTTGATATTAAATTTCTTCGCACAAAATGCCACTGCCCATGCTTCTCGATCAACAAGGGTTGCAATGTGAGAGAGCTTTTTTGATTCATTAAGGCTTAAAACCCTCCTCTTGGTGGTTATGAGATCAATCTTATGAGAAGAATCATTATTTGGATAAGATTTAAATTCGCTCTCAGCATATATTGTTCTTGGTGAAATTATGGAGCCAATTTCTATTTCAGGATTCAGAGCACCGCAAATTCCTAAGTTAACAATTGAAGTAATTTCTTCGCAAATTCCTAGGGTCATTGAAAGATTGGAAATAACAGATTGCTCCCCTTCGCCTGTGATAAGAATAGAAGTTCTCTCTCCAAGATAGAGGTTTTGTAAACGTGCATGCGCTTTAACTGGCAATTCCTTAAGAAATGTCTGAGCTTCGCCGCGATGTGCAAATACGAGTAATTGCTTCATGGGTTATATATAGCTAATATGTTGATATCTGTCATTATTCCTACATTTAATCGTGAAAAAGAAGTGGTTCGTGCCATTGAGTCAGTCTACTTAGGGACTTACAAGGATATTGAAATCATTGTGGTCGATGATGGGTCAACAGATGAAACTTCGAAAACTCTTGCAAGACTCGATATTCCAATAAAATTTATCACTACTAAAAACCGAGGAGTCTCCGCTGCCAGAAATTTAGGAGTAACTTATGCAAGGGGAGAGTGGATAGCTTTTCTTGACTCTGATGATACCTGGCTTGAAAATAAATTAGAAGCTCAAGTCGCACTCCTTAGAAATTGTCCCGAATTACGTCTTATTCATGGTGAAGAGATCTGGATTCGAAATGGTGTACGAGTTAATCAAATGAAGAAACACCAAAAGTCAGGTGGTGATATCTTTGTTAAATCTTTAAAACTATGTCTTATTTCACCATCAGCAGTAATGTTACAAAAGTCCCTGTTGGAAGAAATGGGGGGTTTTCGTGAAGATTTTGAAGTTTGTGAGGATTATGACCTTTGGTTAAAGATTACATCGCTTTATCCAGTGGGCTTTGTCGAGACGCCAATTATTAAGAAATTTGGTGGTCATGAGGATCAACTATCTCGAAAATTTTTTGCAATGGACTATTGGCGAGTGAGATCTCTTAGTTGGATTATGATCAATCGTAAACTAGGAGAAGATAAACTTGAGCCTCTAAAAAGTGTATTGGAGAAGAAGTGTAAGGTGCTACTTAATGGTTATAAGAAACATGATAATATGACCCATTATTCAGAAATTGAGGGGATTTTTAAGAGTATAAACTAGTTCACATCTTCAACTAAGAAGCCATATCTTTGATAGCGTTCAAGCTTTTCGTGTTTTTTAAAGACAATTGCATTATTTCGAGTGAATTCATCTCTTTGCATGTTAAAGACGATAATGTACTCGTCTTGTCTCCAGGCCAGCGCTCCAGGGAATTGAGGTAATTGAAAAATATCAGAATTAACACCATTGAACTTCAGTTCCGATAGGGTCTTTCTTTCATTTTCTATAATTTTTGAAGAAAATGAGCCTCGCCAGGCACGGTCCTTATAAGATAGTTTATGTTTAATGATCACTTGTTCAAATGGTCGAGAGCCACTAATGTGATTTATTTTGAATCGGCCTTTTGGCAATTTATTTAATTCATCTGTTTCAATGATGGCCAACAGTCTCTCTTTAAATACCTTCTGTATATTATGAGTATTTGAATCGAAAAGTCTAATCACGGCTAAGTTGTTTTTAATAGACTTCTTTATTTTTTTTTGGCTCTTCTTTTCTTTATAAACGATTTTTGGGACTTCTTTGGTAATAATTTTCGGAGTAACTTCAGGGCATTGAGCCTGATTTTGAATTTTATCTTGGTAACGTTTTTGTAAACCTAATTCTGCTAATAATAGGAGAAGAAGTCTTTCTGAGAAGTTTTCACTACCTTCATCGAGTCTTGCTACTTTTTGTGCAATATCTTCTGAGTCATAGCAAAGCTCAGGCTCGCTTTCAATCTCAGAATTGTTACGATTGGAAAGGTAAATGTTAAAAGACATTGAGATCGTGAGTAGCCCAATTAAAAGCTTTTTCATTTTTTAATTTTGCTACATTAATTTGTTTTCTTCAAGATCTAAAGTTAACTCACTCTTTTCAAGACCGTATTCTAAAGTCTTTGTGAAAAAGACTTCAAGAGAGCGACCCCACGGAGTTCCTTCAATTTTATTATCAAGAAATTTGATGAAATGAGGTAAGAGTTGCTGACAGAAGTCATCGCTACTTTCTCTTGGTAGCAGAGATGGAAGATGATCGATAGCCGTTAGATCTAAAGTATTTTTTCTATCAAGAGAAATCGTTGGTAGATCCATTGTCGTTGCATCTGTATAAATCGGTAGAGGATTACATGGTCCTGTAGGGTCACATCCCACATCTGAAATTGAACTCAAATTTCTTTCTTCTTTGAGAAGCTCTTTGGTTAAAAAAGGCTCTGATTTTTGTGCCATAAATGCACAATTAACCATAATATCAAAATCTAGAATTTCAGGAAATGGTCCACCGTTCTTCGTATCTTTTGATCCCCATTTGACTGGTTCAATTCCAAGTGAAGTAAGAAGTTCTGTTGCTCCACGACCACAACGTCCTCTTGCTCCAATAACAAGAGCTCTAGGCTTTTTATCGAGTTTATCAAGCTCTGTGAGAATGTCTTTAATAAATGCGCTTGAATTCTTCGATGGCATAAGTGGAGCGAGATCATTCAAGCTTTTTCCAAGTTGTTGTTGTGTCCATTGAAGAACTCCAAGTCCTGCACCAACAAATCCTGCCCAGTGACCAAAAGCAGCGATTCTTTTACCATTCCCATCTACCAGATATTCAAGATCATATAGTTTACCACCACCTTGGATGAAACGATTGAGAGTTTCTTTTGCGCCATTTTGACCTTTATAAACATGAGCAAAATGAATATGACGATGAGAAAGTGGAAAGTTTTTTTCTTCAAGTTCTTTCAAGCCTAGGATAATGGTATCGTTAGGAGCTTCTGTTATCCAGCTGTTTGCCTTCTTTATTTCGCATCCAACAGCTTTGAATTCAGCAGTCGTATAGGCTCGTTCAGGCGATTCTTCGACAATAACCTGATGTCCAAGTAGAAGTAACTTCTTAGCTGCTTCTGGTGTGAGTGCAGATCTTTGTTCAAAAGGTTTTGTTTCATGTCTGAGCCAAATAATACGCGCCATAGGTATCCTCCACCAACTATTCTAGCAAAATCACTAGTAAAAGCCTGGAATTCTCTTTAAAATGTAATCTTTACATCATTGGTACTCGATTATGAATAAGTTAGGCAAGTATTTATCTTTTAATTCCAAGTCCTTACAGGGGTATTCTGACTATGGAATTAATATTCCTATGCTCGATAACCGAGTCCTTGATACGATTCATTTCATTAAAAGTCGTTGGGATATTGAGCTCGAAGAATTCACAGTGAATCATAGTACTGACATTGAACTTCTTGAACTTGTTCACGATAAAGATTTCGTCAAAAAGGTGAAAGAGTCACCAGAAAAACATGTTCTAGAAACATATGAGTTAGTGAAGAGTGACGGTCGTTTTCATCGCTATGACCCAGAAGCAGCAAGTAAGCCTCTCTCTGACTTGATCGATCGTGGAATGTTACATGTTCATGGAACACTTCAATCGGCGAGAGCTGCCCTAATGAATGGATTTTGTTATCATCTTGGTGGTGGAATGCATCATGCTATGACTCATCGACCTGGTGGCTTTTGTATGTTCAATGATATTGTCATAACTCATCGTAAGCTCATAAAAGAAGGTCTAATAAAGAAAGGCATAGTTATTGATACTGATGCTCATAAAGGAGATGGTACTGCTCAGTGTACGAACGCTGATTTAACTATTGAAACCCTTTCTATTCATATGAAAGATGGATGGCCTTTAGATGGAAGCTCTACTGAGAGCTTCATTCCTAGTTCTCACGATATTCCTGTCACATTGGAAGACAATTATCTAGAAGTCTATGAAACGAAGCTGAACTCTCTTAAGTTAAGTGGAGATCTCGCAATTGTTGTTCATGGAGCAGATGTCTATGAGCATGATGTTCTTGAGAGTGCAAAAGGTATTCAGCTTACAAAAGATGAGTGTTTGTTAAGAGATCGAATAACTTATCACTATTTGAAGGATCGAAATATACCACAGGTATGGGTAATGGCCGGCGGTTATGGTCCTCATGCACATGAAGTTTTTAGTCAATTCATTGATTATGCTTTAGGGGATTTGTCTCTCTAAAATATCACAGGCCTCCATGATTCCACCTCTTCTTGCATTACATGCTTTTTTTAGAAGCTCGCTAGCTTGTCCTTTATCTAGTTTTGAGTTTCTATATAGAAAGAGACAATATACCTTGTCATCTAGATCGCATAGTTTTCTCGCGGCTTTTAATTGGTAGCTTATATCTTTAGTTTTAAGTATCTCAACCAGCATACGACAAGCAGACAAGGTATCTGCTTTTGGATAAGTGACGTTGAAATCATTTCTTTCACAACTTCTCTTAAGCTTATGAAGGGTATGCTTTCTTTCATTACTAATTTTGCGCTCTTTTAGTTTTAAAACGATAAAGTCTAAATTGAAGGCGGCGAATAAAGTGATGAGAACAAGTAGAGTCGGTAATATAATACTTTTTAAGTTTTTCATTAGAATGGTATACCAAAAGTAATTTTGTGCATCGTTGGTGTCCAGATATTTCCTTGTGGATTTCTGTAGGCCATCTTAAGACCATAGTTTAACGTAAATTTTTTAAATCTAGTTCCCATCCACAGTCCTAGAAATTGGTTGTCTATTTTTGTTTGTAGGATCAGTGGATTTATATCCTTAAAGTCCATATGAAAATGTGTATAGAAAGTCTTTGCAATACTATACTTACTACTTCGATAATGTGAGCCAAAGGTCCACTTGAAATTATACTTATCGCTCCAGTCTAAGATTTTAGTATAGCTAAAGTGTATCAAGGGTGTAGAGCCAAAAACTGATTCTTTTTCCGAGCTTCCTGAGGATTTAATTTTTAGATCTCTTATTTCGATAATGTATTGATAACTACTTTTCTTTTTTTTATAAGCAATATTTGTTTTTATTGATTTTTCTGCTAACTCAAGTTCATCGAGATTTACAATGTCATCTTCAGCAGCGATTCCTGAAGATGTTTTAGACTCGAAAAAGTCTTTTATTGAGTCACTATATAATTCGAGCGTATAAAAATGTGAGTTGCTATTTTTATTTCTCAAATCAATTCTTACTCCAATATTGGTTCTTTGCATTAGGTAGACTTGTGCACTTGGATCAAGTGCATCTTCGACATTGTTAATTGAAAATGAAGTCCCAATTTGCATACGATAAAATAACATCGGGTAGAACAGATATTTGGAATATGCAAAAGGAATTGTTGGAATAAGAAGGTCAAAACCAAGATTGACGTATTTTTCAGTGTTTGCATTCTGAGATAGTAATTTTCCAATCTCTACTGTCTGAGCTACTTCAGTCGATGAAGATTCAGTGTCTTGAATTTCTCCAATAAGTTTAAATAGTCTGCTACTTACTTCAAAGTCGGTCCAGAAGTAGTAATCATTATCTTGAAGTAAGTTCTTTTCTACATGTTTACGGTCATTCAAGATATGAAACCTTTCGACTTCAGTTCTTGTAACATCGATGGCAAAAGTGGATAAACAAAGGAGAAGAGAAAGGAGCTGCTTCACTTAACTTTGCACCTCATGTTCATGGGCCATGATCCTTTTACTCGGTCTAAAATAAGTTCTTGGAGTATATTCAATTAGGTCACTTACCTTAGTCATATAAATACATGCATACTTTTCAACTTGATCTGCAAATCGAGATTCCTCTTGTCCTGCTCGCATCATTTCTCCCCAGTAAGGATTGAAGCTTTTACGATAGGATTCGAGACATTCAGAAATTTGTGAGTCCAGCTTATCTAGTTCAGCATAGATTATATTAATATCATCTTTCTTAAAATTATCTGGATCTTCATGTTTTTTTAATTCGACTTCATTAAGTCTAAGTTCGAGTGCTTGCTTTTCTTGCATGAGCTTGTCGATCTTAGTTTGCACGGGTGTCGACTCTTCTATAGCTTTGAGCTCTTCAGCAAGTGGCTCTAGTACGAGGGCTGTTCGCCAGTTAAAAGTCTTTTTAAGAGTTAAGACATCACCAAAAATATGATCACCAAGATAGAGTATCTCTTCTCCATCAAGACCTAGGTCTTCTTCAAGTTTTCCGGCCCATCCACCTTGATAGAAGCCATTAACTAATTTTCCAGAGTGATTTGACATGAGTCCATTCTCTGGATCAATTTTAAGATACATATTATTGGTCGTGAAAAATCTTGGCTTACAAGCTAGACAGATTGTAATGTCAAAAAGCTCTTTCCAGCTCTTGTGTTCTTCTAAGAATGGATTAATTGCATAGTCCATTAACTTTTCGGTCCACCACCATTCTGAGTTCGTAATGATGATGAGTCGTTTACCAAAGCGTTTAAACCTTTCTAATAATTTAACAGTTGTAGGATCTTGAATAATAAATTTTTCAATATTGTTAACAGCATGTGTTTTTAAGGAACCATCTGAATGTGCTAGATCAATTGCATGTTTAATATCTTTAGCCAAACGAGTGTAGCTTGGTAAATCAAGACCTTTGTCTTTTAAGTCAACAAGTTGAGCATAGAGAACACCGTTAGATACAGAAAAATTTGTGTCCATACTTTGATACTGATCAGAGTTTAAATCAATTACTTTATTCTTATAAAGGGCTTGTTGTTCTTTATAACTTAGTGGAGTAATTCCGTGCTTTGCAATTTTAACCTTTCCAAAACGACTAACTTGTAAAAGATTTCCATGTTCCTTATCGATAATAAGACCTTGAATGACTAGTTTGAAGTTAAAATCAAGATTAAGAATTTCTTTTGGATAATTAAGAACATCGACAAGTTTTTTTGATACTAAAGAGTGAACAAATTTTTCAAATGCTTCTGTTTTATATTGAACTAATGTGTAGTCCATATCAAAGCCTATGGCCTTAATCTTTTTCATATTTAGCGTTCGATTAACGAATACTGACATTATCACCTCGTTTACAAAAATTTATCAGCAACGCAGTATAAAGCTTTAAACATAAATAGGTAAGTTATATTTGCTAAGATTCTTGCAATTCAAATAAAAAAAAGATAAATCCGGTATAAGTAAGGAGAAATTTAATGAAAATATTGATTCTGTCATTATTGGTATTGTTTAGTCTTAGACTTGCGGCGTTGGAGATATCGTTTTATGGTCCTTGCAGTGATACTCCTTTGTTAAGTACGAAAACCATAATATCTAGTAAGAGTGTTGGTCATGTAACAATGGCGACTCTTGAAAAATATGGAGTAGAGTTCTTAGGGAGCGAGAATCATCTTCAAAGTGCTTTTGGAACTCCATATGGTCTTGAGGCGATCGAAGTAATTTCTGATACTCAAATGCGATCTCATGGTTGGTGCTTTGATGTAAATGGGACAACATCTCATCTCTATCCAGGAGATATTATTGTAAAGAATTCGGATAAGATTGAGTGGTACTACTGTTATGTTCCATATGACTCCGGGACATGGAGTACTTATCATTTCCGTACATATGAGCTAAATTCATCAAAGTTTTGTAAAATTAGATAGTTATGATTATTTAGTAAAGATTTGCCTGATTGAATCCGACAGGTATTCTATGAATTGGAGCTTTGACTTCTTTCATTATAAGAAAGATGTAAATTTAAATGCAATTGAATTAAGAAAGCGTGATCTTTTTATAAGGATTAGTGTCTTTAGTTGTTTAACGATTGGTCTATATTTCGTCGTTAATTTTGCTCAAGGTCGTTACAATAGTTCAACTGTAAATTTTTTAATTCTAGGTTCTTTTGTTGCAAATTTATTTTATTATAAAAACTCTGGCAAATATGATCGATCTTTAATCGTCTATCTTATTATTACTTTGTGTGGAATCAGTGTCCAACATTTTTTCTCTGTCGAGACAAGTCGAGGGCATCTTCTTTGGTATCCATTTGTTGTTTTTCTAACATGTTTTATGATGGATAAGAAGTATCTTTTAAAAATGACCTTATTAACAACACTTACAGCGCTAACAATGGAATATGCAAATAGCCTCCATGCAATGACATTAGATAGTGTAAACCCTGATAAAGTTTTAGCAATGAATCTCTCATCAGGAGTAATATCTCTTTTTATTGCATATCTTGTGGGGATGAGTATTAAGAAGACTGAGTCGATGACCTTGAGTCATCTTGATAGCTCTAATCGAAAGCATAGGGAACTTTCAGATTCTAATGCTATGCTTGTTTCGATACTAAGCCATGATCTCGCAAATCATATTCATTCAGTTCATTCTTATTCAAAAATTCTTTTAAAACGTGGTCAACTTAATGCTGTAGACCGTAACAAGATCAATAAATTATTTAACACTGCCATCACTATGAAGTCTCTAGTTGAAGAGGTGAGGCAGTTAAAAGCAAATGAGCATGGACACTTAGCAGTTCCAGTTTCTTCTATTGAATTACAGAGTTGTTTACTTGAATCAATTAACAGTTGTCGCTCTTTAGCAAATTGTAAAAATGTGAATCTGAGACTTGAAAAACCGTTGTATGGTATCAATATCAGTGCAGATAGTGTTTCAATTGTTAATAGTGTCTTTAATAACATTATTACAAATGCTATTAAATTTTCTCCGCGAGGAGGAAAAATCGACATTTTTATCGAGGATTTTGAGTATGAAGTCACTGTTAACATCCAGGACTACGGAACTGGTATGGATGAGCAAACGATTGACTCTTTATTTTCTAAGCATCGTCCTGTTTCTGCCCTTGGAACAGAGGGAGAGCGAGGCACTGGCCTTGGAATTCCTATTATTAAGATGTATATGGATAAATACGACGGTAGAATTAATGTAAAATCGTCGACTGAGAAAGGAAGTTCAGGTACTCTATTTTCCCTAACTTTTCATAAAACTGCTTGCGCAATAAGAAAAGTAGCTTAAAAAAGCTAAAATGGTTTAATTATGACAATAGAAATCGATAAAAAAATTCAAGCTGCCTATGAAAAAGCGCTGCTTGTTAGAAAGAATGCTTATGCACCATATTCAAAATTCCAGGTTGGATCCGCTATAAAGTTTAAGGGGCA
>CAWUIU010000040.1:0-13848 GCA_963922285.1 uncultured Oligoflexia bacterium
AGCATGGTAAGGGTTTTGCTGTTGTCGCTGAAGAAGTTGGCAACCTTGCCTCCGCTAGTGGAAGTGCAGCGAAAGAAATATCTGAAATGGTCTCTGACTCTGTAAGTAAGGTTGAAAGTATTGTCAGTCAAACGAAGACTCGTATTGATGAATCGACAGAGCATGGTAAGAAAAAAGTTGATTCTGGATATAACATAGCTCAACAATGCGGTAGCAAATTAGAAGTCATTTTAGAAAATGTAAATCAAGTTAATAATTCAATTGATGAAGTAAGGCTTGCTTCAGATGAGCAGTCCACAGGAATTACTGAAGTATCAAAGGCTATGAGTAGTCTTGATAACGTTTCTAACCATACAGAGCGGATGTCTGGAGAGTTATTAAGTTGTTCAAATCAGATGGATGAGAAGTCTCTTGATTTATCGAGTATTGTTACTGAGTTAGATAAACTGCTTGATGGTAAGGTTAGAGCTCGTTATAGAGAAGAACCCGAAACTGATTTAGAAGATTTTGCTGACTCTGAAGAATTGAAATTAATTAGTTAACAAATAAATGTAAGCGAGAGCAATTGGATTAGGGGAGGGGGATATCTAGTTACTCTCACTCACATTAATAGTAGCATCTTGCTACTGAATCTGTTTTTGTATTAATAGTAATCTGTTATTTCTTGTATTGATTATATAGGACTTATTGATAAAATTGTTTTGGTTAGGTGAAATTTTCAACGGTGTTAAAAATATAGACACTTTTTATTTGGTGAATTTATGAAGCTCATTTTAATGAATGAGGAGCAGTATGACATTTACCTGGCATACTCTATTCCAAACTATGCTAAAGCTAAATCTGATGCTGAGGGATACAGTTATGAAGATGCTCTTAAACTGGCGAAAGAAACTTATGCTGAACTGCTACCAAGTGGATTAAGTACAGAAGATCATTATCTTTATGTCATTAGTAGAAGTTCGGAGCAAGTCGGTCATGTGTGGCTGAGCAAAGAATTAGCTGCAAATGAGAAAGAGTTCTATGCTTGGATTTATGATATTGAAATTTATGAAGATTTTCGAGGAAAGGGTCTAAGTAAAGAAGTAATGAAACTAATTGAAGAAAGAGCGAAAGTCTTTGGATCATCTTCAATCCGTCTTCATGTTTTTGGTCATAATGAAATTGCGAGAAGTCTCTATAAGAAGTCAGGCTACATTGAAACTAATGTTGTTATGAAAAAATTATTTTAATTACAAAAAGGTATTTTGAGTGTTTCATTTTCGTAATCAGAATCTTCAGGGAAAGAGATGTAAGCTTCTCGATAGAAACCATTAGAGTTTGAGAAAATACTTCCATATTCAATTTGTAGGAACTTGTTATTTCTATAGATTTTGAGATTATTGTTTAATCTGCCAAAACGATCAAAACTTAAATTATTAATTATAATAAACGACGTACGTGAAATATCATGATCTTGTTGAGTCTCTTTTGTTTTAGAAAGCTGTGGGGCAACTTCGAGACATAGTGGAAGTCTTGTATACAATTCTCTACCTTTATAAGTGAAAGTTGTAATGTTTTCCTCGAGTCGAACATTACTGAATTGTGTATTGGTATATGCTTTCTTTAGTAGTAATTCTTTACTCATGTTAAGCTTTGAAATATAGTTCTCCTCATAGTCATCGATACTATTTTTTTCTCTACTATTTAAAAAATTGCATTGAGTTGGTATGGAGGACTCTTGTGCTTGTGGAGGAATCTTTAAGCATGAAAAATTTGAAATTAGGGCAACATTTTTTACTTTGTCTTTGTAAATCCTTTGTGGATTAATTTTTGAGAAGAAGCTTTCAATCTTATCTTGATTAGGAGTAGACTCTTTTCGGGTATTAGAGTCTTTTGCGGCGAATACAATCGCTTTTGCCAAATGCGGCTTATCTAAAGAAGAGACAACTGGGGAGCCCGAGTTGCCACCAATAACTTTACAATCATTATAAATTGGACTTCTATTAAAGGCTGGAATGACTTGTGATCTTTTGTCATAGTATGTCCCATAGAATGAAAACATTCTTGTCGTACAGGTTATTGGTTCATATTGTCCATGCAAATGAGATTCATTGGTACTTCTCGAAATTATTTGTACTGTATTAATTTTTGTAATATAAAAACTTTCTTTATCTATAAAACCTGAGCGATCAATATCATACTTTTGACCTGAGACAGGTTTGTTTAATTCGATATATGCATAATCTGGTACACGGAATTTATTATCTTCAATATCAGAAAACCCTAAAATCTTTTTGCAGAATCTTTTTGCTGATCCATTTTTGGTTTTAAATATTCCTCCGATATATTGAGAACATTCTATATTTCTCGACTTCTTTAATAAATCAGGAATGCAGTGAGAATTTGATGCGGCAATATTTTCAGATATTAGAAACCATGTACATGTGGATACTCTACTAATTTCATACTGAGAATCTCTCTTAATTAATAACCCAAGACCTTCTGGAGCCATATCGTCAATCGTAGACTTCTCAATGATGCTATTAAATTCTTTCGTTGAGTTCACTTGCAAATTATTCTGTTCATAGTCTTTTGTCTGACTATCTTTATTGTTTCCACAAGATATGAGTAGTATAAGAGATATCAGAATCAGGTATCTTATCATTAAAGTCATTTCCTATAGCAAGTTACAGTAAGGTAGTTTGGTATCTTTAACTTTGCTCTCAAATAAACTGGATAAGATATATACGTTTGAGTTTATTTCATCAGAAGAAGATTTCTTTGTAAGATCTTGTATATCAAGCTTTGTTCTAACGATACTTTTATTCATTTTTACCTCATAAGATGAGGATTTATATCACTTGTATCGCAGTGTGTCATTAGCTCTGAAAAGATTACACCTCAATAAATTCATGTGTTTAGAGTACTAAGTAAAATATGTCTACGGTCAGTGATACAAAATGTATGATTTTTGATGTTTTAGAAGCGGTATTCAACTTGCGCTTGGAATTGATTTTCTGTTTCTCCTTTTCTAGCACGAATAGTAACTTTAATTCTTTCCTTAAATGTTCTTGAAACGGAAAAGTATATAGCATTTTCTTGCCCATAAAAAGAAGACGTTGGATATACATGTGAGTCTTGTTTAATGAAACCTGCTGATACACTATATAGTCCATATTTCTTAGAAAACTCAACTCCTGTATGATAGTGCTGACTTTTTCCAGTGGCAGTATATACTTGAATTTCATCAATAAAAGGCGTGATATCTGCAAGAGAGAAATCAAGAATACCTTGATAAATCACATCGTCGTTAAATGATGAAATAGCTAGTGTAGCCTTTAGCTCATCAGATAGTTTCTTAACTAGAGTAAGTCTTATAAATTCATTAAAGTCTTCATCAAATCTATTAAAGACACTTACTGAACCATCTCTGTCTAAACTACCATAGGTTAGTCGTGCTTCGTCTATAATACCATTAAGATCTAGAGTTACTTTAAGGCCATCGACCCATCCGCCCTTATCTAGATCAAGAGGTGATATATGGTCAGTTGGTATTGCACCGATTTGTATTGATTTATCGATAAGGCATTTTACGTCAAGGTAGAGGTGTCTCAAAGCGATATCGGTACTATCGTTTCCAAAGTCAACTGAGCCAGACCCGAAACGTCCACCTGATAGAATTCGCGCATTAAAACTTATACATGAATCTTTTCCAAACTTATGACGATATCTAATGTTTACTCGATACTGTTTACGGTAACTACGTAATTCTTCTTCATCGATTCTTTCACGATATCCGACAGTTCCAGAGAAGTCTGCAAGTGAATATTGACTAAGTAGTATAAGTATAGGCAGAAATATAATTTTCATGTGTGGATATTAACATGATTGCGTTAGGGAACGAAAAGTTGTGTAAAAACTATAGCGTTTAGAAACCTTGTACATTAAAGCCCAGTTCTCTAAGTTTGTCAGCAGCTTCAGGTGTGATTCCGAGGCGAAAGATAGCCATCGGTAAGTAATCTAATTCTAGAAAGTCAATAATTTCGGCAAGCTCTTTTTGTTGAGTATATATACTTTTGTCGTGCTCTGAGGACTGATACATTAACATTTCAAGATCAATTGTCTTAGAGTAATTCTTTACTTCAATCAGATATTTTTTTTCATTAATTTTACCAATAATATCAATCTCTTTAGAGCGAATCCAAGAAAAGGCACGTTGAACTTTTTCATCGATTGTATCTCCACGACGATTAAATATTAATGGAAAGCGTGATTTAAAGTTTTCAAAAGCCTCACTACTTATGTTTTCAAACTGTTCCTTTTTGTCTTCTACTGCTTTTGAAAGTATTAAATTATGTTCTTTATGTTGGCCTACTAGGTTTTCCGTTTTCTTAAAGAATATTCCGAATGCTTCAGAACTATTTAATTTTAAAAATATGTCGAGTTCACCAAGCGGCCCGTAGAATTCTTTCTTAAAGACTCTTAATTTGTTTTTGTCATTAAAATTTCTAAAACTATAAGTTCGGTTTAGAAATTGACTTTGTTCCGTAAGGAAGCGGTCGATCCTACCTAACTGTTTCGGTGTAAATTCTAAGCTTTCAATAATTCGATCAACATTATAGTCAATATTAGAAGAAAAACCCTTCAGTTTATCTAGTCTCTTTAAGACTTCTTTATTGGCATTTACCAAGTAAAGAAATATCTCTTTATTCTTTGGTATTCGGTCGTATTTCCTCTGATATGTCTTTATAAAGCCTAAAATTGTTGGAATTGCTCGAAATACGTTATCCATTTTTTGTTCGTAGCCAGGGATTGTACCGCTTAGAGACCCTGGCTGAACTGGAAATATATTCGAGTAGTTACTTGGGCGTGAAGTAGAGAGAGAGTCAATTAGCTCTCGACAATCTACTAGATTATATTGTTGAGGCCTTCGATAATCTAAGTTTGTACTACAAGAGTAAAAGAGTAGATTTAAAAGGATTAAAAAGATATGATTTATTTTCTTGATCAATTAAGCAGCCGTTTTCATTAAAGCATAAATCGAAAAGAATGCTTGTTTTATTATATCTTGATGAGCAATATTACTGTGCATTTCCTTGATTTGTTCATAAATCTTTACTACATTGAAATTATTTTTTTCCGCCTCGAGTATAAGTTCGATAGCAAAATCTTCAGAAACTCGATAGACCATTAATAGTGGAGAAGCGTTCTGTGGTAGTTGATCAACAAAGCCTATACCGTCTTCTTTTCCATGATGAATTTTGATAAATGTTAGCGTCTCTTCATCAAGTTGATTAGTATTCTTAAATTTATTAAAAGCATCAAGAGCGTGATGTAATATCTTTTCTTTTTTTAAGTCACTAAAAGAACTCTTAAGTAGTTTTTCTTGAGTATTAATTAGACAACTTCTTTCATCGAGAAAGACATCACAAATAAGGGTTAATTTAGCTATGAGCTCGATGTGAGATTCATTTCCCCAACTTAGTGATTTGAGAATACTTGAAGCAATAGTTGTCGTAATAAGTGACTTTTTAAAGTAGAGATCACTCTTTTCAAGGAGTGCATTCTTAATAACTGAGCTACTTTCATCGTCGCTAATATTCTTCACGATTGATGTTGATAAATTATTTACAAATTCACATGATTCAGAACTAATGCCAAATTCCTTAAACATATATTTAACAGCTTGTGTATTCTTATTAAGAGTTTGACTAGATATCTCATTAAACATTGAGTCTAAGTATAGTGATTTGAAAAATTCTTCGACAAGACCTTTTTCTGATGCTTTGTAATAAAGATTGTGTTCACCTTTATTTATGTAATTTTGAAGTGAGCTTTGATCAAGTTCTTCATCTTGACTAAACCTCTTTATATAATCATAGCTTTGACCCTTTTTCAGCTTTATATGAAGCGAGCAGGGTGCATTAGAAATTTCTTTTACGAGACCAATTGGAATACTAAGGTAACTCATTCTATCTGTACCTGGTAGTTCTTGAACTTTTCCATCATTCTTAAAGTAATTGATAATGAAATTGGAGCAATTGGATGGAGATAGAGGAATTACTTTCTCGGATTCAGAAGCTTCACCTATAAAGAAAACTTTCTTAAAGAGAAACTTGTTAAGTTCATCAGGTGCAATGTTAAATGCATCATCAGTGATTAAATAATACTCATCTGTTTCTGTAAATTCGGTTGGATCTTTATGAAAGTCACTAAACTCAAAACTATCGTCAGAAGTAAAAACAACTTCTAATAAATTTTTTAGAACTAAATTTGAGATATCAAATAGTATTATTTTTTTCACAAGTCACCTCACCAAATCTCTTCGGCGAGGTGAGTATAAAACTTGAGTTATTTGCTACAGATTGAGTTTACTTTTCTAAGTATTCGATTTTGCAGGTCATTTTGTAGTAGATCGAGCGTAAGAGAAGCATCGTGGCCTTTACATCTTAGCCATCTCGGAATGAACATTCTCCCTTCTTCTCTTCCTGTGCTTTCGACGAGGAATTTTGGTGCATGGGCTGCATAGAAGTCATTTGAGAAATCATTTGAAAGATATCCCTCACTACTAAGAACACTCAAGATTTCAAATGGTGTTACGAATCCATATTGTCCTTGAAGTGGAGAGTGTCTATCGTCTTTATCGTATGCAATTCTGATAAATGTTGTAAATTCAACACTTGGATACTTCTTAGCAATTTCAGAGTAGAAATAAATGTCCTTTTCACCGTTATCTCCAAGAAGAATGACTTGCGTCGGTTGTTCATGTTCCATAATCGCTTCTAGAGCAACAGTTTTGAACTCATCGCTTGAGTAGCCACTTCTTGCCAGAAGAGTACCTGTAGGAAACTTCCCATTCTTGAGGAGATTCATATGAGATCTTTCCATAAGAATTTTTGGTGCGTTTGTAAGATAGTAGATTGTGGCGTCGTTTTCAGCCTTTACCCCATGATAAAGATCAGACATGCCTTTAAAAATGTTATTTGTTTTGAATGCGTTTTGCACTGCATCTAGCTTGTCACGTACATGTGATACCTTAACAGTGTCGTCAATGTCCGATACAACAACCAGCTTAGCAAAAGATGTTAATGTAAAGATCATTGTAATCGAAAGTTTAATATAATTCATTTATACCCCCTCAATGGTGTTAAATCTTAGTAATTTATTCAATCATTAACTTAGCAAGATGTAAAAAAAATGAACTAAAAAACACTCACTTCTTGTGAGATTTTGTCTATATTTGACACTTTGATAACAAACTAGTGAAAAAAACAGACTATCATCGGAATAATAGAGTGGACAACTCTATAAATAGCTGAATTTGGGCTAAGAATTCTCTCTATCGCCAAGTAGAAATGAATTTTAAGATATAATGATCAATATTGAGAAAATTGGAGAAATAATGTTTAAGTCTCATCTTGTTATCGCATTGGCCGCACTTCTTTTTGTTTCTGAAGTTGGGGCACAAAAATTATCAGGAGTTTATACATCAAGATCACTTGAGTCGACAATTGGGCCAAGAGTTAGGGATAATCTTGAAAGAAATCATTACCGTAGAATGAAGGTCGATGATAAAGCATCTGAGCTTGCCTTTGAAAAGTTTTTAGAAAAGCTCGATTATTCAAAATACTTCTTATTAGACTCTGATGTTAATAAGCTGTCCCATTTTAAGTTAAAGTTCGATGATTTTTTAAAAAAAGGTCAGTATCCAGTTGTTGATGTTGCAACAAGATTAAAAACGGAAAGAATTAAGCAAGCAGAGAAGTTGAGAAAGAAAATTTTCAAGAAGAGGTTTGATTTTACGAAGAATGAAAAATTTGAAAATGATCGAGATAAGAGAAAGTTTGCTAAAAATACTGCTGAATTTGAAGAGAGATGGAGAAAAGTTTTTAAACAAGCGACTTTATCTCGTTATGCCTCAATTCTTGAAGATCAAAAGTCTTTGAAAGAAGATAAAAAGAGTAAGGATAAGAAAAAAGATAAGAAGAAAAAGAAAGAACAAATTCTGACTGAAAAGCAAATGATTGAAAAAGCACATGATGCAATATCTAAAAATTATGAAAGGTATTTTGAAAGAGAGTTGCAGGAAGATCGAATGGCGTACGTTTCTCTTTTTATTAATTCAATAACTGAAATCTTTGATCCACATACAGCATATATGGCACCACGTAAGAAAGAAGATTTTGATATCGATATGTCTGGGTCTCTTCAGGGAATTGGAGCGATTCTGTCTGAAGATGAGGGTTATATTAAAGTTGTTAAAATTGTTCCTGGAGGACCAGCTTGGCGTGGAAAAGAGCTTGAAGCAGAAGATATCATTCTTTCTGTTTCAGAAGAGACAGGAGAGCCTGTCAATCTTGAGGGGATGAGGGTCGGCAATGCTGTTCGCTACATTCGAGGACCCAAAGGTAAAATTGTTAAGCTATATGTCAAAAAGGCGAACGGAGCAAGAAAGACAATCGCCATTGTTAGAGATGTCGTTAAAATTGGAGAATCTTTTACAAAGTCATCTGTTCTAGAGAAAAAAGGTCTTGATATGAAGGTTGGTTATATTCATGTACCAAAGTTCTATCGAGAATTTAGAGGGTCTGTAAATTGTACAGATGATGTAAGGGCGGAGCTGAAAAGATTAAAAAAGGCGAAGGTTGATGGTGTCATTCTCGATTTAAGAAATAACGGCGGTGGTGCTCTTGATGATGCTGTTTTTATGTCAGGACTTTTTATTGAGAAAGGTCCGATCGTTCAAGTAAAGAATGCTCGTGGAGATGTCGTCGTATTAGAAGATGAAGATCCAAGTGTTGAATATGATGGTCCTTTAATTGTTATGATTAATCGTTTCTCTGCTTCTGCTTCAGAAATTCTAGCTGCAGCTTTACAGGACTATAAAAGAGCAGTCGTTGTCGGTGCTGAACAATCTCACGGTAAGGGGACTGTTCAGGTTCTTCAAGATTTTGATCGTGGAAATCCATTGTTAGCACTAACTAATGTTAGTTCCGGTGCCATGAAGATTACGAATCAAATGTTCTATCGAATTAATGGTGATTCTACTCAGCATAAAGGTGTAACAGCAGATATACTTCTTCCTGACCAGTTTAAGTACCTTGAAAATAGAGAAAGTGATCTAAAGCATTCATTAAAGTGGGATAAGGTGATGCCGTTGTCTTATAAGAAATGGACGAAGCATAAAGTTGATTTCAACTCTATCCGTAAAAAAAGTGAAAAGAGAGTTGGTGAGAATAAACGTTATTTAAAGGTTATGAACAATGTTAATTATCTTTTAGAGAAAAAGAAAGATACAGTAGCTAGTCTTAAGCTTGATGAATGGTTAAAGGAAAATGAAGAAGCAAAGAAGCTTTCTGAAAAAAATAAAGTGACAGAAGAAAATCAAAATCTTATCGTTACAAACTTTGAAGAGTCTTTAAAATCTCATGAAACTGTTAAGCCTGGTGAAGAAAAGCAGTGGAAGGAAGAATTTAAACAAAGAAAAGAAGAGTGGGTTACAACTCTTAAAAAAGATGTTGGTCTTGAAGAGGGTATGTATATTATGGCAGACCTTATTGAACAGACTAAGAAAAAGGTTGTGTATACAGGAGCAAAGTAAATTGGAGAACATATTAGATAATTCTGAGATTAATGAGGTTATGAACATTCTTGAAAACATGAGTGATGAAGAGCTATCAGTTCAACTATTGAGAGAGTTTAATAATAAGACCAAGGAGCTAGGAACTCTTTTAATGAATAAAGACCAAAATCTTGATCATGGCGAGTGGAAAACTCGCTGTGATGATGCCAAAAAAGCAGTCGATAAAGTCATTGAACAAATCATGAAACATAAATAATGGCAGTGTCAAAAAAACGCCCCTAGGGTGGTTTTGGTAACTTCCGGCTCAAGCGAGACAGGACGTCGTGAATGTTATCATGAGTAGAAGCGATTAGTGGTACTCAAGATACGCAGCTTTGCGAACCTAATCCTGAGTCTCGAACTAAATATAAATTTTTATTCTTGACTCGCGTTCGCCTACGTACAAGGAGAGTTATAAATGTGTCCAATAGTTTACCTTTGGGCAAACTATGACGCATTTATTCAACAATAAGTTGTTTTTGTAGAAAGTCATTTTGTGAACGAACTGATTTCTTCGCCTCAGTCTCATCGATCAGACCTTTCTTAAATAGCTTAAAGACATGCTGATCAAAACTCTGACATTTGATTCCCAGATCGTTAGTACCACCTTTTTCAATAATGCTATAAATTCTTTCAAGAGGCTCTTCCCCTCTTATGCATTCTTTTATCCCTGGCGAGGTCACCATAATTTCTTGGGCAATAATAATTCCAGTCTTAGACACTTTTGACTTTAGCATTCTTTGTGAAACTGTCGCAAATAAAGCGTCAGCTAATCTCTTTCTAACATCGTCCTGTTCTTCAGGAGTAAAGAGTGAAAGAATACGACTTATTGTCGCTACGACATCTGTGGTATGAAGAGTTGCTAGCACTAGATGACCCGTTTCGGCAGCTTTAATTGCTGTTCCTACGGATTCACCATCTCTTAGCTCGCCAAGCAAGATAACATCGGGGTCTTGTCGAAGAGCAGATTTAAGTCCTGTTTGAAAGTTTTCTGTATCTGTCCCGACTTCTCTTTGAGAAATTCTGGATTTCTTTTGCGGATGAATAAATTCAATAGGGTCTTCAATTGTAACAATGTGACGAGACTCTTTCGTATTTATATAATCAATCATCGCAGCTAGTGTCGTACTTTTTCCTGAACCAGTTGCTCCTGTAACAAGAACGAGGCCTCTTTTTCTTTTGGCAATATGCTTTAGGGTACTACTAAGGTTTAGCTCATCAATTGTACTGACTGCCATGTTTACAATTCTTATAACGATAGCTGATTTATTATTAAATCGATAGAAGTTATATCTTAGTCGACAAATATCTTTAATTTCGAAAACACCATCTAAATCTTTGATTTCATCAAATACATCAGCATCACTTTCCTTAAACATGATTTTACATAACTGTTGTATATCCTCAGCTGATAGATTTTTGTTTGACTTAACAGGTACAAGTCCACCACGTATTCTCAGAGCAGGAGCTTCACCTTCTCGAATATGTATATCACTTGCGTTATTTTCTTGAGCTACCTCTACAAGAGCTCTGAGGTGTTTTTCTTCAAATGCCATAATCTCTACTTTTTTTAGTTTCAAATACTTAACGGCATTTTTGGAAGATAGTTTATTTCCTGACTAAATACCTAGATCTTTTCTCATCTTCCAGAGTAAGTGACTTATATAAGGTCTTCTGTTCTCTTTAGCTGTAATCATTATGAGCTTGGTTATTTTTAATTTGCTAGGATCAGAGTAGAGGAGTATCTGCATCTCTTGAATAAAGTTTGTACTTAGTGTGATGTAATTATCTGTTCCAACACCAAGTTTCATCCCTTTTTTTTCCCACCACGAAAATGGATGGTCTTTGAAGTCAGGGAATGCGCCTGTTAATTTCAGATTTGAAGAAGGTAGTGAAACAAGTGAAACATTCTTATGTATCATTCTATTAAGAATATCATGTTGATAGTGCTCTATTTCTCGAGCAGTATGAAATTTAGTTTTTAAGAAGCTTATTTTCTCTTGGTTATCAAGAGGGATTCCTTTTAAAAGTTTCTCTTTTATCGGAGGATCTTGCCAGTTCATATCTTCTATCTCTTCATATTCAACACTACCTTTTTTTATAGGTATGAGCTTCATATTCTTATCAATAACTCGTTGAAATAGACGATGGAAATAAAAATTAGGATTTATTCCTAAGCTAAGTCCATGTTCAAGAGTATCGATGTGCCAAATATTCATCGCGTTGTCGACAGATTGAATCCCTTTTCTAAGGTTCTTCCACGTTTCACCATGGTGACTTCTAATTCTTAATCCTTGGTATTGTAATTTTCGTAATCCACCTTTAAGCTCTTTAAAGTGAATTTTTCGATAGAGCTCTCTTTCGTCTCCAACAGTATCAATCTCTTTTAAATTTTTCTTAAGCTCTGGTCTTTTGTCTAGTATTTTAAGTAGAGTATTAACTTGATGTTCAAAATGTTCACCTTTAGTTTTAAAGTTCTTACTATCAAAGAAATTTAACTCCTTGCGAAAGCTTGGAGACAGGATGAAGTTAAAGCTTGGTACTTCTTTTTGAAACTTTTTAAAGCCCTCAAAAAGACCTAGAACAACGTCCTCTTCACTGGCAGGCTCTGTGCCAGGAATCTTCTCACTTTCAATATTTGTTGCCCGTGATAATGTAAATTTAAGTCTAATCGATCCGACGTTATAGTTGGAATAAAGTTCTTTGGCCATATGGTAAGCTGCATCGAAATGGTCTTGTTTATTGATGAGGACGAGTTTAGCCAAATAGAGTATTTCGAGATATCTGCTAAATTGTTCTCCATCCTTCAGGCGAATGAGATCATCGACATCTTCTATCGACTCAATCGGTAGTGCATCTTCACCATAGACATTAATAATTTTTTCTTCATAAGCTTTCTTGTTAGGGCCAGCGAGTAATTTTTTTAGCCTAGGGTAGATGAAATCAGCAGTTAAAGAGCCCGTTAAGTGTATATGTTCTTCATGATAATGAAGTGGGAAATTTTTAAAGAAAAAGAAAATCGCTTCAGATAGCGGGTGACCTAGTAGAGTGTCAATATCAACTTCATCTACCTGAAAGCTTGATAATAACTTTATAAACTCATGAACCAACTTTTCGAGAATAGGATTTTCTTTGATTGATTCACTATGAGTCAAAAGCTCAAGAGTATCATTTAAATTGATTCCATTGGTTTCTGAGATAACTTTAACAATCTCTTGATAAAGAAGATTAATAAGCTGTTCATGTTTTTTATGCATTATGATTCCCTTGCTTTTTCGTAAGCACTTTTTAAATTATGAAAGTTCTCATTCAGACGTTTTGTAATATATTCAGTCTTTTTTATATAGCTCCATTTGTCTGGATGATATTGTTGAACAAGTTTTTTATACAGATTTTTAACTTTCTTTTTATCGTCTTCAATGTAACTAAATTTCTCTAAGAAGTATTCAAGGTCCCTTTGTTTAAGGGATATTAGGATGTTATATGTCTGTTCAAAGTGTTGTTTAAGTTCTTGAAGATTTTGTGCGTACAAATATTCTTGAATCTCTGAAAGACTGATCTCGAGCTCATCTTTAAGAAGCTTTTCTATTAGATTCTCTATCGACTTTTTGTTTTTCAAACATGTAATATAGAGTATTGATCTGATCTCACTAATATTTGTAGAATATGCTTTGAATGTTTTGTTATCATTAGATTCGACAACGTCTTTAATAATGATATTGAGAGCAATATACTTTAAAAAATCTTGATAAGAAATTTTCTTTTTGTTAAATTTATCGAGAAGACAAGAGCTATTACTAAACTTTTTTGTATATTGAGTAATAACAATTGGATCAGCTTCTACACTTCCTTTTAATGTTAAGTTTGTAATGTCTGATTGATATTCCCCAGAGCCCCATTGAAGATCTTTTTGAAGTAGTTGATATTTTTTTAAATCTTTTTCACTGGTAAACACCTTACTCTTCTTTAATTTATCTAAACTACTTATAGAGGTGGATTTTTCACCTTTTAAATGAGGTGAAGATTTTGAGCTACCTCCAGATAGCTGTTGAGCTTTACGATTTACCATCTCATCAAAATCTCTTTGTGAAAGTGACTTTTTATTTCTTTTAAAAAAAATACTATCAATAATTGATTTAACAATTGGTGCAAAGGCGTAGACTAGGAAAATGGCAATAAATGCAAGAATGATTTTGGAGCTTATATTTGCTAACATTTAGTTCTCTTCATTATTTTTATATTTATAT
>CAWUIU010000041.1:0-13778 GCA_963922285.1 uncultured Oligoflexia bacterium
AGTTCTCTTAACTGTGGCTCCCAACCTTCTTGAGTTCCTAAAATATCTGGCGATTTTTTGTTCAAAAGATCAGCTAGGTGAGGCAGTCGAAACTTCCACTGATGTTCACCATCATTTGGATTATCAAAGCGAATGTTGCTAGAAATTACATTAATCATGTTCTTATATGAGAACACAAAAATTCTCGTTCGAGAACACTTTTCGATGTGAATTATTAAGTTTCCAGTACTTAGAATTTATCTTAGTTGGCACTTTTGGTGCATCTTAATTATGCAAGGAGGTCATATGAATGAACAAAAGAGACTTATTACTGAATTTAAATCTGTTTATGGAGACATCACCTATCGAGAAATTGGTGCCAGGATGAATTTACAGACGACTAGAGTCTTTCGAATTATGAATGGACACGAGATGAAGTTGTCTGAGTATGTGAAGATGAAGTCATTGATTAGATTAAGGAAACCTAGTTATCAGTCGCTAGTACATTATCTTGATGGGAACATTTCTTTTCTATCAGAGAAAGACTTATACAATATCAAACGATTTATTTATCGAAAATGTGAGATTCGTAAATTGAGTAAAATATTTTCGCAGGACCTAAAGGAGGTGTCATGAATTCATTGTTAACATTAGAGCGCATTGTTTTAGAATCTATCGCAAGAGGTTGTAAGTTCGAAAGTCAAATTACACTTGATACAGGGCTGCATTTTTCAATTGTAAAAAGTCTTTGTAGCAAAGTTATAAAAAAGGGTTTAGTTGTTCGTGAACATGATGGCTTTCGTATTCTTGATAATGAGGTTAGTTGGAAACGAATTAATTCTAAAGAGAATTTGCAATTCGAAGTTGAAGAGATCTCTCAGGAAATTGTGAATAGTTATTTTAAAAAAAATGGTGTCTTAAAATTACAAAAGGTATATTTAAGTAAAGGTGATGAGAAAATTCTCAATTCCATGTTTAAAAATATAGAAGTCTATATTAAGAATCTACAAAAAGATGAAAAGTCTTTTAAAAAGAACCCCTATACTAAAGATCGAAAGGTTATAATGTGGGGACATTGTCGATACGGAAATCTTGTTGAATGCATTAGTTCAGCAAGTTAACCAATGTAGCCATATTCATCAAGCATTTTTTGTAATAAATCAGGAAGATTGTATTTTAACAATTTGTTTTCTGGAGAGTCTGAGCAGCAGCCAATATAGCCAAAAATAGTTTCTACATTAATATTTTTTTTGTTTGAATCAAGGTACTTTTTAAATACTAAGAGTGCCTTGATCCATTCTTCTAGTGAATATGGTGACTCATCAACATGATTAAAGAGTAGTTGGCCTGCATATTTTTTATCGGGTAGAGATTTTAGTGCATGACTTAGGAAGAAGCTAAGTGCTTCAAGGTGAGCTTTATCTGGCGTATTATTGACTAGTAAAGCAACTTGTTTATTTGTTAGAAAATTATCAGGGTAAACGGTCCTCAGTTTATCGATAAATTCTGGGCCTAGCTTTGATGTATCGTCTGTAACCACTTTTTAACCTCGTCAATCGACTGACCTCTTCTCTTTGCATAATCTTGAAGTTGGTCCTCTCCAACAGATAATACATTAAAGTACTTACTTTGTGGATGAGAGAAAATATAACCGGAAACACTGCTTGCAGGTGTCATGGCATAGTTCTCTGTTAAATGAGTTTTTAACTTATCGTCAATATCCATTAGAGACCATATCTTGGCTTTTTCTGTATGGTCAGGGCAAGCAGGATAGCCTGGAGCAGGTCTAATACCTTGATATTTTTCTTTTATAAGATCTTCTAGGTTGTTAGGTTCAATAGACTGAAGTCCAAGGAACTCTCTTGCTTTTACATGAATATATTCGGCGTAGGCTTCTGCTAATCGATCACCAATGGCCTTGATCAAGATTGCAGTGTAATCATCGTTTATTTTTTCAAAAGTCTTAGCGAAGGTGTCGACCTCTTCGCCAATGGTGACAACAAACGCACCAATGTAATCTTCGAGGCCACTTGATTTTGGTGCTACAAAATCTGCTAAACAATGGTAGATATCGTCTTCTTTCGTTTTTAGCTTTTGTTGTCTAAGAAAATTAAATGTCTCGACAATTTTTCCATCTTTATCGAGTAGTTCGACGTCATTATCTATTGAGTGAGCTTTCCAAAATCCTAGAGCTGCTCGAGGCTTGAATATTTTTTCTTTAATGATTCTTTCAAGAAATTTATTGGCATCAGCAAAGAGCTTCTTTGCTTCTTCGCCATAAGTCTTGTGAGAAAGTATTTTAGGATAAGCCCCTTTAAGCTCCCAGGTCCAAAAGAATGGAGACCAGTCGATATATTTAGATAGTTCTTCAACAGAGATATCATGAAAGTATTTTACACCAGTAAATTCAGGCTTTAATGTTTTAAAATCATTAAAGTAATCTATGTCTGGTCTTGTCTCATTATAAGGTTTAAGTTTTGAAATTGAGCTCTTACTGCTTTCAAAATAGTCTTTAAGTCCTTTTTGTTTTTCTTTTAACTCTTTGATGTAATTATCTCTAAAATTAGGACTTAATAAGTTATTACAAATTTCAACGACAAGAGATGCATCTCCTACCTGAACAATTGGGGAGTCAGTGTGCGGAGCAATTTTGACTGCTGTATGTGTTGCACTTGTCGTAGCACCACCTACGAGAACAGGAATGTTGATACCCTGTCTCTTAAATTCTTTTACGTTATGAATCATTTCATCAAGGGATGGAGTAATAAGTCCTGATAATCCGATAATGGCAGCATTATTTTCTTTGATCGATTTAATTATCGTATCACAGTTTACCATGACACCAAGGTCAATAACTTTATATCCATTACAAGCAAGAACAACGGCTACAATATTCTTTCCAATGTCATGAACGTCACCTTTTACTGTCGCGATTACAAAAGTTTTTGAGTCATCTTCACTATCTTCATTCTTTTCCATAAAGGGTTCGAGATAGGCTACTGCTTGTTTCATAACTCGGGCGCTTTTTACAACTTGTGGTAAGAACATTTTACCTTCGCCAAAGAGGTCCCCAACAACTTTCATTCCATTCATTAATGGACCTTCAATAACATTGATAGGAACTTTGAGTTCTTGTCTTGCTTCTTCTACATCTGCTTCAATGTACTTAGATACACCTTTAACAAGTGAGTGAGTAATTCTTTCTTGTAGAGTTCCTTCTCGCCAAGTTGTGTCTTCCTCTCGTTTTTTCTTTGTTAATCCTTTGAATTGATCTGCATAGTCGAGGAGATTTTCTGTTGCATTCGGATGGCGATTAAGAATAACATCTTCCACCTTTTCACGAAGTTCTGGTTTGATCTCTTCATAGACTTCAAGCATACCAGCATTAACAATACCCATATCTAGTCCAGCTTGAATCGCGTAGTATAGAAAAACAGAATGCATTGCTTCTCTAACAAGATTATTACCTCTAAACGAGAAAGAGATATTTGAAATACCACCAGAACAGATTGCTCCAGGGCAAACTTCTTTGATTTCTCTTACTGCTTCGATGAAGTCTACTGCATAACTATTATGTTCCTCTATTCCTGTTCCTACTGTTAGTACATTAGGGTCAAAGATAATGTCATATGGATCAAAGTTGACTTCGTTAATAAGAATATCATATGCTCTTTTACAAATTCTGACCTTGTCTTCTTTACTGGCAGCCTGTCCTTTTTCATCAAATGCCATAACAACTGCAGCAGCACCGTAGTCTTTTATAAGTTTAGCATGTCTTTTAAACTCTTCTTCGCCTTCTTTTAAGCTGATTGAATTTACGATTGCCTTTCCTTGCACGCATTTTAAACCAGCTTCAAGAACTTCCCATTTCGATGAATCAATCATTATAGGGACTTTGCAGATATCGGGCTCAGATGCAACAAGATTTAAGTATTGAACCATGCATGCTTTACTGTCGAGAAGCCCCTCATCAAAGTTTATATCGATTATATTTGCACCATTTTCAACTTGTTGCCTGGCAACATTGAGAGCCGTATCAAAATCATTCTCTTTAATAAGTCTAGCGAATCGTGGAGAACCAGTGACATTGGTTCTTTCACCAACCATGTAGAAACGGCGATCAGTTTTATTTGAAATATTAAGAGGTTCAAGTCCACTTAGCCTCATAGCATTTTGAACATTATCTACTTGCCTAGGCTCAATCTTCGATAATTTCGTTTGAATTGCATTTATGTGATCTGGAGTTGTTCCACAACATCCACCAACTAGATTCAGTAATCCGGACTCTGCAAATTCAAGGAGATGGTTAGAAGTATCCTCTGGAGTTTCATCATAACCAGTATCACTTAAAGGGTTAGGAAGACCGGCATTTGGATAGCAACTAATATAGCAATCCGCTACTTTTGATAGGTCCTCAATATATTGTCTCATTTCAACTGCACCTAGAGCGCAATTTATACCTACACTAAATGGTTTTGCATGACGAACACTGTTCCAAAATGCTTCAACCGTTTGTCCAGAGAGAGTTCTTCCTGAGGCATCAGTGATTGTCACTGAAAGCATAACTGGGATATCAGAATTTAATTCTTCTTTAATTTTAATAATTGCAAAAATTGCTGCTTTTATATTTAGTGTATCAAAAGTTGTTTCAGGAAGAAGAATATCTACGCCACCTTCGATTAAGCCTTTTGCTTGTTCATAGTAATTTTGAACAAGCTCATCAAAAGTTACACCTCGATAAGCTGGGTTATTCACATCGGGCGAAATAGATGCCGTTTTATTTGTTGGGCCAAGAGCGCCAGCAACAAAACACTTTCTGCCTGGATTTTCTTTCATGAACTCTTCACAGACTTCTTTTGCTATTTTTGCCGACTGAACATTTATTTCATAAGCAATCTCTTCAAGTTCATAGTCAGCCTGAGCTACTTTTGTCGCAGAAAATGTATTTGTTTCAATGATATCCGATCCAGACTCAAGATATTTTTTGTGAATCTCTTTAATAATTTCTGGTCTTGTAATAGAGAGAAGGTCATTGTTTCCTTTCAGGTCAATTTTAGAGTCTTTAAATCGTTCTCCTCTAAAGTCTTCTTCTTCAAGTTTGTATTGTTGGACCATAGTACCCATGGCTCCATCCATGAATACAATTCTCTCTTTAACGAGATCTTCTAATTCTTGTAATTTACTTTTCATTTAAAAAAACTTTTTTACGACAGTAGATACACTTTTTGCATCGTTCATAACATAGAAATGTACTGATGGAACATTTGCGGCCATCAATTCTTCAACTTGTTTTTCTGCCCATTTAATACCAATTTCTTCAATATGTTCTGGGTTTGCATGAGCTTCATCAACAAACTCATCAGGGAAGTTCACATAGAAATGTCTTGGTACAGAACTAAATTGTTTCATGTTTTTAATTACTTTTAATCCTGGAACAATTGGACAAGTGATACCAGCTTCACGACATTTCTCGACAAAATCAAAATAGTGTTTATTATCAAAAAACATTTGTGTCACGATATAGTCAGAGCCTGCATCAACTTTATCTTTTAAGTGCTTAATGTCCATATTTAAATTTGGAGCTTCAAAGTGCTTTTCTGGATAACCGGCAACACCGACACAAAAGTCCATTGGCAAGCCATTATTTATCTCATCGAGATAAATACCTTCTTTGGCTTCACTAATTTGTTTTACAAGGTCGATTGCATAATGGTTTCGTGCACGATTTTTATCATATTTCTTATTGTAGTTAAGACCATCTCCTCTTAGGGCCAATACATTATGAATCCCTAGGTAGTTTAATTCGATAAGGGCATCTTCTGTTTCTTCTTTGGTGAACCCTTGAGTGAGAAGGTGAGTAACAGTATCAATCTTGAATCGATTTTGAATGACACCGCATATTCCAATCGTTCCTGGTCTTTTCTTGTAAATCTTTCTTTCAACGGATCCGTCTGGGTTTTCGTTATAATAGGCTCCTGCAGGGTGGGCAGTAACGTCAATCCAAGCAGGATTGTGTGGCATTAATTGTTGAACAACGTCAGTTGCTGCTTTAATTGTTTTGCCTCGGTGAGGAGGAACAATTTCAAAACTGAATAGGGGGGAGTTCGCATTTTCAATATGCTCTATTACTTTCATTTACGGTGCCTTTTGAAAAATAATGTCAGTGGTTATATTACCTTAAAAAGCAATAAAAGGGGAGTAACATCGCAAAAAATCAATCTATCTTAATATTTGTCTGAACGTCCACTAGAGCTCTACTAGCAATGTTGTTTAACTTATTAATTGTCTTTAGAAGAGCTTTTTCTTCAAGCTCTTTATTTGGAATTACCTTTTCATTAATAAATTGCAGTGACTGTAGTGTTGAATTTATTTCATGAATGAGTTGATAGGTGAACTGTTGAATAGAATCGATTTTCATATGATCTCCTTATGGATCAATATGTAACAGAATATATTGAGATATATGACCTATGGTCATTACGAATTATTGATAACTTTGCATGGTGGGAAAGGAGAAAAAAGAAAGGGGCCATTTTCACAGCCCCTCACTCAAACAAACGAAACAAAAACATTGGATGTAACTATCTTGCTACGAAGGGGAATATATCACAAATGACTCGTTGCGCAACGTGGTTTGTAAAACATACATACCCTTAAAATGAGGGAAAAACCGTAAATACATGAAAAAATTGAGTTTTTAGGGCATAATAATAGAGATGGAAGAGTTAATTACCATTTCCAGTGAATATATCACCGCCAGTTTTTCAGAATTAGGCGCAGAATTAAAAAGTCTTTGCGATAACGAGACTGGAATTGATTATATTTGGCAGGGTAAGAGTGCAATTTATCCCTGGAGTTCGATGATTATGTTTCCTATTGTTGGGAAGCTTAAAGATAATAAATTTAGATTAAGCAATAAGTATTACCGAATTGAACATAATGGGTTTGCTAAAGATGTCCGTTTCGAGGCCAAGAATCATCGAAAGGATCGTGTAACTTTTGTTTTGTCACATGATAAAGATTCACTAACATCGTTTCCTTATATGTTTGATTTACACGTTCATTATAAGGTTTATGGACCTCGATTAATGATAACATTTGAGATTAAAAATTTAGGTAAAAAAGAGATGTTCTACTCGATGGGATATGCACCAATCTTTAATTTACCGATTCATGAAGAATCTCTGATGGATTATTATATCGAGTTTTCTGATCTAGAGGATAGAGGTGCATATTTTTTAGATAACGATCTCGTAAACTTTCATCATGTTGATGATAAGAGATTTATGAAAGACAAAAATCTCTTTTTATCAAACGACCTCTTTTCCAGGGGGGAAATGATTTTTAAGGATATAAATTCTAGTTCAATTGCTATGAAGAACACAGTAAGTGAAAAAGGGATTGAGTTAACGTTTGAAAATGCTCCTTATCTTTCGATTTGGTCTCAGCCTGGCTATCCATTTATTCAAATAACTCCTTCATATGGCGTTGCGGATGCAGTTGATTCTGATCATGACTTTTACAAAAAAGAAGGTCTTCTCTCCCTTGATCAGGAGAAATCAGCAAAATTTGAATACTCTATCTTTGTGCGATAGGTCATAACCTTTTTATAAGGTCTATTCTCAATTTGAATTTATTTAAGTAAATAAATCTCGTTATTAAATTCAGGAGATCTATAATGAAATTACTTTCAATTATTACAATTTTATTTTCTTTAAACGTTGTACAAGCAAATATTAGTGAAAAGTGTAATCCACCAGCAGGTGAGTTCACAAGTTTAGAAACGGTTTTAAACCAATTTGTTCTTAATAATGGAAATCCTAATTGGGGGGATTGGTGCTTTGAAGGTGAAGCGTCTCAAGTTACTCCATGTTATAACGAGCTTGATCAGTGGGATTCTTGGTTAAATTGTACAATAGTTGGTTACACTAAGCACTGTGAAGATTGGGCTGACAAGGAAGGCTTCCTTGATGGAAACCCTCTAGAGTATGGAAAGTTTATTAGGTCTTGTGTTGTGGCTAATTACAAAGCTCTTCTAAAGTAAATCTTATCTTGAATTGTTTCTTATAATATAGCCCCTGTGTATGCAGGGGCTTTTTTTATTGCTAAAGTTTTCCACGGAGGGCTTATGAAAGTTATTGAATCGGTAAATAATGTAAACTTTAAAACTTTTCCTGGTGGAGATATGTTTAGTGTTCTTGTTGGTAGACATGATTCAACAGGGGCGAGTGAGCATCACACTGTAGCGACTGTAAAGTTGCCTCCTGGTGGGAAGTCGGATGCCCATTATCGTAAAGAAAGAGAAGAATCGTATTTCGTCGTAAATGGTATCGGTCGTGCAATTATTGATGGAGAAGAATTTCCACTGAAGCCTGGAAGTCTTGTTTATACGAAACCAAATGAAAGACATGCCTTTGTTAATGATGGAGACGAAGATTTTTCATATCTCATTATCACCGCTCCATATTGGGTTCCAGAGGATTCGCATTATTAAGCTGTTTCGAAAATGAAAGAGTTGTATAAAATTCATTAAATTTAGAATTAAATTCGGAAAAATGGACTATAAAAAAGCCTCTGGGTGAACAGAGGCTTTAATGGGTAACTCTTTCTCTAAGAGAGAGAAGAATTTTTACTATCCTAACATATATATCCATAAATCCCAAACTTCTTTATTTTGCTCAATGATGAGCGTCTTTAGGGAGAAGTTACGGTGTGCCCCCTTGGGTATGGATGACTTATGGGTAACTCTTGAAGTAGTTGCAATATTAATAAGTATTTTATTACTGTTGAAAGACTATTTCTAAGGGGGAGGAGGAGGCAATTTGTCTTCTCCTCTTTTATAAGGCCAAGGTAAATCTTATTCCATCACAGTCACCGTAATAGTCTTTTTCAATTGATGACTTCTTAAAGCTAAATGACTCATATAGTTTAATAGCAGCAGTATTGTCATCTCTTACTACTAGATGGATAGTCTTGTTTTGATTGGTATCAATACAGTGTTTAAGAAGCTTCTTACCATAGCCAAAATTTCGATAATCTTTGTGAATGGCAATATCGACAAGGTCAATATTTTTATTTTCTTCAATCGTATAGTAAAAGCCTATAACTTGTTTATTGTCTTTGAGGGCGATAAGTTTATAGCCAACGTAATGCTCAGGATAATTTAAAATATCGCAGAATGTTTCTTTGTCTGTACTTTCCTCATTTCCATAGGAGTCTAATTCTATTTGATAGATCTGATCAATGTCTTCAATTTTAGGAGAATCAATAGTCATTAAAAGTCCAGTAAAGTCTCAGGATGAACTTGTGAAACTTTCTTAGGTGTCTTCTCATTTAGCTTCTCACCAGAAATGACTTTTTCATATAGTTTTAAATATGATTCTGAATATTTTTGAATTGAGAATTTATCGATTGCGTATTCTCTAATCTGTTTTGGGCTAAGATCAACTTTCCAGCCCTTCGTTGCCTCTAAGAGTTCGTCGTAGTTCTTTGCTGAGTAACCTGCGGGTCCGATAACTTCAGGGAGGCTGCCATAAGAACTTCCAAAAACAGGTAATCCTTGGCTCATTCCTTCAATCATAGCAATACCGAAAGGTTCATTCCATCTCACAGGAAAAATAACGGCATCACAATTTCTCATGAGCTTTAATTTTTCATCACCACCAATGAATCCGTGATTATGAATATACTTAGAAAGTGTAAACGTCTTTCCACCTGCAACATGTAAATGCTTCTTTAGAGACTTCGCAATCTTTTTACAATGCTTTAAGTTCTTAACTGACCAAGAGGCCTTTGCCAAAAAGAGGAGATGATCTCTACCTTTTTCATTTAAGTTTTCTGGTTCAGGATATTCGCTAAAGTCTAGTGCATTATAGATATACTGATCACTACCGTGATTAGCAGCATGATTTTTAGATACAAAGACACTATTCACATGAAACTCTTCTCCGACCTGACCATTTCCATGGACTGTGCAAATCTTAGGTATTGAAAAGACTTCCTCAGTACTGAATTGTAGATGAATAATGTCGGCATCGTTAGGAATATACTTTTGCCAATTAGATCTAAGGTCGCTCTTAGGAATTGGTATGAGATTAATACCAAAACTTTCGACTTCAGATTCTTCATGACCAAGGAGAATTACATTATGACCACGAGAAGCAAGTTCTTTCATATGCCAAAATAAGATTCTCTCTGTTCCTCCATATTTTTTCACAGGAAGTGGGACATGATGATAGAAGACGATTTTCAATCGATTCTCCTTCCATCTTGGATGTCTTTAATTTTAGAATATTTTAAAAGTGCGGAAAGTGCGTTTATACAACAAATGATAAAGCCGTAGCGTCCATCAAGAAAACCTTTTTTTAGAAAGTAGTCTTTGAAAAACTTTAAAATTGGTCTTGTGACAATTTTAAATGTATTTGATCTCACTCCACGATTGAAGGCTTCTTTAGCAGCAATTGTGGTAAACTTATTGGTTTGATTGACGTGATCTGTAATTGAGTCATATGAATAGTGAAGTAGATTTCCTGGAAGATAAACTTTTTTGGAGTCTTCACTCATTTTAATGATGTCATGCGGATTAACCCCAGACCATTTGGCCTTTGTTTTATTAAAGAGTCTAAGTTTTCTATCTGGATACCAACCACAATAATAAATCCACTTATCAACATAGTTTGTCAGGCGATTAAAGTAATATCCGTCAGCTTTAAAATTTGATTTAGCTGCCATGATTTCATTCTTTAGCTTTTCATCGAGAGCTTCATCAGCATCTAGGGAAAGAACAATGTCATGAGTTGTCTTTGTCAGGGCAAAATTCTTCTGTTCGATATGGCCTTCGAACTTATTTTTAATAAATGTAACACCAAGTTTCTCACAAATAGCTTTTGTTTGATCTGTTGAATACGAATCAACAACGACGATTTCATCCACAACATCTTGAACAGACTTTATGCACCGTTCAATGTTGTGTTCTTCATTAAAAGTTATAATGGCTGCAGAAACCTTAACCATAGCTTGGAAACCTCTGTGTCAAAATCATCACCTACAATATTAGTTGTTAAATATCGCGCACTTGGCGATTCGGTGATGGGTCTGTCGACTATATCCTATCTTCGTTCAATTTATCCAAATAGTAAAATTTATTATGGGATAAGAGCCTGGACGGCGAAGCTGTATGAAAATATAGAAACTGATGCAGATGGAATTATCCCTCTTAATTTTGATGGCTTCTCAAATTATTTAAAGACATGGAAAAGCTTAAGTGATTTAGGGATTGATCATATTCATGAGTTACACTTAAGTGGAAGATCAAAGAAGTTCTTTAGCCTATATTCAATGTTGAAAAGTGTGAAATATACATTTCATAATCATCATCTTGATGCGAGTAGTAGTGTTCTTGACCATGGTAAAGTAAAGCCTCTTATTCAGAGAGACCTTGATGGGGCTTATACATTCTTAGGTGACAATAAAGAGATACCAAGTCATTTATCTTATGAGCCAGCCTTTAAGATCAGTGAAGTTGTAAAAAGACCTTTTGTCATATTTGGTGTTGTTGCAACAAGACAAACGAAGATGTGGAAGAACGAGTACTTTGTTGAACTAGGAAGAAAACTTAAAAATATTCATCCCGATATACGAATAATTGTTCCTCTTAGTATGTCTGAGGATGATATAGAGATTAAGCAACTTATATCTGAGCTTGATTTAGAAAAGAATTTAGAAATCGTTCATATTCCCTTAGAAGAAATTGTCGATACATTTAAAGAGGCACTTCTTTATATTGGCAATGACACGGGATTAAAGCATATTGCAATTGCTGCAGGTGTTAAGAGTTATACTTTCTTTGGTCCTGAACCACCACTAGAGTGGCACCCATATGATGACAAAAAACATCCTTACTTCTATATTGATGGTCTTGAGTGTCGAACGAGAGATGCGCACTATTGTGGACTTTCAACTTGTGACAGTATGATTTGTTTAGATCAAATTGAAGTAGGTAAGGTCTTTGAAAAAGTAAGACGTGATATTGAGGTATTTTTTGAATAATAGAAATTATAAAGTTTCGGGCTTCACATTTATAAAAAATGGTTTGAGTTTAGGTTATCCGTTTCTTGAAAGTGTTCAAAGTATTGAGCCTATTTGTGATGAGATTGTCATCAATATCGGATTTGAAGATCCGGAATGTACAAAGGATGACGGAACTTATGAGTACCTAACGACAAAATTAAAAGGTGATAAGTACGTCTTCTTAAAGTCGTGGTGGGATCCAGAAAAAACTAAGTCAGGTCTTATTCTTTCGGAACAAACAAATATCGCTCTTGAAAAAATAACTGGTGACTATGGTGTTTATATCCAAGGTGATGAAGGAATTCATGAGCAAGATCACCAAGCTATTTTAAAATCAATTGATGAGCTAGAAAAAAATCAAAATGCTGATGCACTACTTTTTCATTATCACCATTTCTTTGGATCGACAGAAATTGAAAAAGTAACAAAGAAAACGTATCGACAAGAATTAAGAGTTATTCGAAATGGTAAAGGTATTAAAAGTTGGCTCGATGCTCAGGGCTTTCGCTATGCTGATGATAAAAAGGTGAGATGTATTCGCACTCCTGCCTATATTTTTCACTATGGTTGGGCCAGAAGTGAACAGCTCATGAATAAGAAAACAAGGGCTTTTTCAAAGCTTTATCATGGACAGGATCACGAAAGTAAGGATTTTTCCTATTCAAGAGTTTGGGGATTAAGACGTTATTACGGTACTCATCCAGCAGTTATGGAAAAGTGGATTTCTGAGAATAAGAATGAAATGGATATCATGAAATTACCATTAGACGTTTCGTTTAAAGATTCAAGAATCATAATAAGTGATTTTATCGAATACCTCACTGGTCATCGCTTTGGTGAGTATCAAAACTATGTACTTATTTAGGAAGTAAAATGGAATATCAGTCTGAGTTATTAGAACTAAAGAAGGCAATTTTTAATAAGCTTGAAGAGTTCCGCTCAAAAGATATGTTTATCAAGAAGAAGCAGGATAAATCTCTTGTGACAGAGTTTGATATTTTCATTTCTGAAGAAGTTAGCCGAATCTTTGGTAAGAGGCATCCAGACTTTCATTACTTTAGCGAAGAGCACCCTGAAAAGTTTGAATTTCCTTGTGTAGTTCTTGATCCAATTGATGGAACCAGAGAATTTGTAAAAGGATATGGAGAGTGTGTTGTTTCACTCGCTATTCTTTATAGTAAAGAAGTTTCTGACGTGAGAAATTTTGGCTGGATTTATAATCCTTTCAACGGTTTTGAAATTCATAATCGTCTTGATGTACCAATTGAGCCTCGTCCAGTTTCACCTCCAACAACCCATGTAATGGTTTCAAGAAGTGAGTGGGAGAAGCATCTTCATGATAGAGACTTTGAAAAGAAGTTTCGAATTTCTCCTCTAGGAAGTATTGCTTATAAATTAGGCCTTCTTGCTAGTGGAGCATGTGATGTTGTGGTTTCAACTCGCGATAAGAATATTTGGGACATTGCTGCAGGAATTCTGATTTGCCACTCTCGTGGAATGATTTCAAAGTCAAAAAATGAACAAATAACAAGTCTCGATAAGGAGAAATATCACTCTCTCTTTGTTTGGGGCAGGAGCAAGGATGTGGCCAAAATTGAGCCATTTCTAGTCCGTAACTAGCTGAATTCTATAGTTAGCCGTACTTTTTACTCAAGAATTACAATAACTTTCCCGATATGGACATTGAGTTAGATTTAAAGTTTCTTTCAAAGTGAGGAAAGTGTATGAAA
>CAWUIU010000042.1:0-13545 GCA_963922285.1 uncultured Oligoflexia bacterium
TCAGCTGTTTAAAAGACATAACAGTACGGAAAAAATACTTGGTGCAGTAGGAGTACTACAGTTTGAAGTTGTTAAGGCAAGACTTGAAGGTGAATACCATGTTCGCGGAGAATATGAAGCTTTTCCGTTTGCTGGTGTAAGATGGCTTAAATTCAACTCAAATCATGATAAAGATCAGTTTATTTCTAAAAATTCAATAAATATCGCATATGACAATAAAGAGCGCCCTTGCTTCATTGTACGTTCAGAGTGGGATCTGAAGCTAGTTAAGGAAAAGTTCCCAGATGTAGAGTTTTTCAAGAACAGCGATTACAGATAAAATATACAGCGCCAAAGAAGACAATTTATTTTTTCGCACTTCCCACGAAGAGCATACTAGGTATATAATTATTACAATTTACTTACTATGAATTTGGAAAAAGTAGAACTTATGAAGTTTTTATTTGTAGAGGATGAAGCTGAGTTATTAGAGCTCTATGAGATGCTTCTAGATGATCTCAACATCGACTTTAAATTGGCAAAGAATGGTGTAGAAGCACTTGAATATCTTCATAGCGACGATTATGACTTTGTCTTTTCCGACATACGTATGCCTAAGATGGATGGTTTCGAACTTTTAGGGAATATTATAAATGATAAAATCGACCTTAAAAGCTTCGTTTTTATAACTGCACATGTCGATGTAACAAAAGAAGACGTAATAACGAAAGGAGCAACAGATATCCTCTACAAACCCCTAGGCCATCAAACTCTAAAACAGTATATAGAAGATTTAATGACATAAAAAAAGGGCCCTGCTAAAGGCCCTTTTTCATTCAAATAATTATAAAACATCAGAAAGTAAGTCAGCACAGTTCTCTGTTCTCACGTACTCTCCAGGAGCTTCTCTTACAGGAACAATATTATTTCGTCGTCTCTCACCTTCTCTAGCTGCAGCTATACGTCTTTCATTACTAACAGTATTAAGCTCATCCGCAGGCCCTCTCACCCATTCATGTTCTGCACTGTTAATAGCTTGTGAGCTAGGTCTAGCAGTATCAAGAGCATTTCCCCAACCTCTTTGTGGTGGGTTGTTTGCTAGTTTTTCTTCTAATGTTTCAAAGAAAATTGAGCGAGACGCTTTATCTGTTTCCGCAAGTCCCTCATTTACAGATGGTCTAAATTCATTGATATCAAGTCCAAGATCATCACACATTTTCTTTAAATGATCCTGAGCAAGCTCTGGGTTATCTTTATACTTTAAGTGATTTACCTCTTGAACTGCTCCAGACAATTCTTCTGGTGAGTTTAGTGCTTTATCTAACATTGCTCTAACAAGTTTTACCTGAAGTGCTGATTCCATAGCGTCACGAGGAGCATTAAACATTCTAAACTCCATTTTTCTAATCTTAGGATCGACTCTAAATTGTCTTCTCCAATCAATAGTTGGATTAGCGATATCAAAGTCTTCAGTTAAAAACTCTTGTGGAATTATATCTTGAAAGTAAGCTGACATATCAATTTGAATATATCTCGTTTTACGTCCAAAGCGTGTATTAAAATATTGCTCATTATACAATAGTTTCTTTAAATCTTCTTCTGAACCATTGAAGTTTTTAAGTTTACTAGCAAGCGTCGAACTAACATTTGCAGGCTCTGAAGTTCTAACTCGGTTTACATGTTGAAACATTAGAGAAATAACTCCTCTATGTTCATGAAAGATTGATAAGAAACGCGCTAACTCTTTAGGCTTTCCATCAAAAGCGGCTAAGTCAATATTAACGTGTCCACCACCTGATTGAAGGTTTGGTAAGATATCATTTGATTCAAAAGCCTTATAGACTTCGTTAATCTCTTCGATTTGTGGAACAAACTTAGGAGTTACGAGCTCTATTGATCCACCTCGAGCAGAACCTTCAATGACTTGTCCTTCTGAACTATATGAACGGCCAATACCATCCCACTCAACAATCCATTTTCTATCTTGAGAGTCGCGAATCGAATACGCAACATCTAAACCATGGCCATGTCCATCAGCATCGATCTCTGTGATCTCACTTGTACCTCCAAGATTATCTCTTAAATCAGCTGCTACCTTACGAATAATCTTTCTTCTTTCTTCATCCGTTAGATCTGAACGTGTTTGTATCCACGCTTTTTTACCGTCACCAAGTCTTTCTTCAGAGAAGTCACCTCTTACCATCAGAGGAAATTTTCCTGAATATTCAATACCAAGATCAATCTCATTTACATTAACAGGATTAGCAACTCTCGCTCTCCCCTCTGGCGCATCAAACTCAATACTTTGTCTCTCGGACACAAAGTTTGCTTTTGGTTGCATATACTTTTCAATAGAGTTTACAAGACGTGTATTATGAACCCAGTTCTTATTTAATTCCCTAACTTTTTCCTTTAAGTTAAAGTCATTCTCAGGAATTGCATTTACTGCTCTTACGAAGTCTCTCGTTAAACTCTTAATTAGAGTCTTCTTATCTTTTCCCATGAATGGAATATTGTCATCTGTCCAATTCCAGAACTGAATTTGAAACTCTGTGCCAACACCTGCTGTAATGAGTTTATCCTGTGCACTTGCAATTTCAGCTTCAGGCATATCAATTCTAGAAGCAACATTTTCTGGCTTTGTTACATTACCCCATGAACCATCATAAAGTGTATAGTCTTCAATACTCTTCATACCATTAAAATCATTTGCAGAAACTCTTGCAGCAAGTATAGTTTGATAAAATCTAGCAACATCTAAATCTTTTGTACCGGCTCTAAATTCGACACCATGGGTACCTTGCCCCCATCGTCCTCCTTCAAGACGTATAACACCTCGAGATGTTCTTAAGCCAGCTAACTGACTATCACTTTGCACATTTTTATAATGGGCAAACTCGATTCCTGTCTTTCCAGCAATTCCCTTCAAGACAATATATGACTGAATCATACGATATAGTTCAGAAAGTTGTTTTTCATTAAGCTCTGGATGTCTTTTAAAAACCATTCGCTGATGGCCTGGTGCCTGAAATAATTTAACCGGACTTCCTGTACGAGGGTCCCTATGATTTAGTTTGAGCTCATTTTTAAACCAAGCCACCATCTCCTCAAACTCTCCATACGTATCAAGCGGTCTAAAGAGCATTTCCCAACCACCCCCTTGACCACCGCCATGCGCTTCAGCAACATCGAGATACTTTTGTGCTTTACCAAAATTTGGCGACCAATTATCATAGGCATTATAACCCCTATGGATACGGTCATTATAAAAGTTATCTGGTAAACCAGCCATTTGTCCTTTAAAAAGCATTCTTCTAGCTTTTGGATTGATGAAGCTAAATGGTTTATCATCAGTTTGCTCTAACCAATTATTAAATGCTTCTTCAAGGGTTTCTAATGAGGCCGTTTCAAAGTTTAAAGCTTTGATCAAA
The DNA here is from genome assembly GCA_963922285.1 of uncultured Oligoflexia bacterium. Taxonomy (GTDB): domain Bacteria; phylum Bdellovibrionota; class Bacteriovoracia; order Bacteriovoracales; family Bacteriovoracaceae; genus Halobacteriovorax_A. Next base: position 3,411 of record CAWUIU010000042.1, read on the forward strand.
CTCATATCAATTGTTTTATTTACTCCATCAATGTCAGTAACTTGATGAGCAAGATCTACTTTCTGTCGTTGATCATTTAAAAAAGTTCGATAACCATTTGCATCTTTTGCATAGTTTTGGAGGAATTCTATTAAAAACTCTTTTCTATCGCTCTGCGATAAATTAGCCACCTTAGATTTAAAGTCACTTGCTGGAGGACCAAAAACTCTTGTAATAAGAAAAGAAGATGCCTCTTTCTCCGCTCCCCAGGTGACACCAGCGGTGTAGCCATCCATCGACTCACCACCAACTAAAAGCGCTCTTGCACTGTAACTTGTGGCACTATAGTTTAGCTCAGACCATGCTTCATAAGCAGTCTTAGGAGAGAAACCTTGATCATCTGCAATATCTCTTAAGTCATTTAAACTCGAACAACTTGCGATAAGTCCAAGCAAAGAGAGATAAGCTCCATATTTAATAAAATTATTTTTTTTCATATAAGTCCGTCCTATTAACGTTTTTAAGTATATAAGTAAGCATTCTACGAGATTGTCTAAATATTCATTTTTTACTTATTGAAAAAACAATTATTAGACTTAAGTTTTCTAACTGAAGCAATCTCATCAGGATCATTACCAGCTTCTTTGAACAATTGATCAAACAGAACTTCTTTTCTTGCAGATGGATTTGATTGCTTAGCAGCAACTTCAAGCATTGATGTAAATTTTGCTAACTTTTCACGTGAAAGATCACTTGAAGCTAGTCGCCATAAATTACTAGGAGCACCTGGTCCATTCAGAACAGCAAGTCCTGAAGAATTCTTATTAAAATTAAGAACTGCTTTCCCAAAATCTCTTTGTGCTTTATTTCCATTTCGAGATAGCTCTAAGAATAAACCAAAGGCTCTTTCATCATCTTTTTTAAGATAGCGAGTCGTATCTTTTGCACCTAAGATTTGTAGATTTGTCATATTCATGTCTCTTAATTGACGTGAACCTTTTGGCAGCTTTGCAAGAGTCGACGATAGTGTTGTATTACCTTGGTCATAGACTTTTATCGATGTCTTATAACCAATCAAATTTAATTCTTCACCAATACATAGTGAACAAGTCAAAGATCTTTTTCGATATGCGCCATATTTATTAGATAGATAAATAAGATCATTAACAGCAGAAACAAACTCTTGATTGGACAATGAGTTAATATCTTTTTTAAGTAATCTTACAAGGCCTATCTTTTTAACCTGATCTCCTTTTTCGACTCTTAGCTTCACAAGTGTTCGATAGAGATCACCATCACCCTTTTTAAGCAAAGAGTTAATACTAGTTGAGATATATTGATTCATCTTTGAAAGACTAGCACCCTTAGCACCACTAGAAGAAATCAACCCTTTAACTGCTGATTCACTTATAAATGCGTCTGCAAGCTTAAATACACTTGCTTGAACACTTGAAAAAATCAACACCGACAATAAAATCTTTTTAAGAATCATTAGACTCTCTCCTCTTTAATAGATTTCTATAACTGACGAAAACTATTCGGTATAAAAGAATCAGGTCTTTAGCTTAATTTTGACAATTTTAGTCTTTTTAGAGAACATTTATGTAAATTCAGTAAAAAGATCAGTAAATACAAGATCTTAAACAACGAAGGAACTTCATGAAAATTATCATATTTTCTCTTATATTTTGTTTTACAAACTTCGCCCTAGCAGAGGTTTCAAATATACTTAGCGATCAATCATTTGAGTCTGACTACATAGCTAAGATTTCTATCAATAAAGATGATGAAGAAGAGCCGATCGACTATATCGATCCAAACTCTTCGTTATATGGGGGCTTTAATGATCTTATATCATATGTTGTTCCTTCTCCATATCAAGAAGGTGCAGGGTCTTGTCTCTATATGGCACATACAGGTGTCATTGAATTTCTTATGAATCAAAGTAGTGGTTATAAGAGATATGACTTTTCTGAAAGATACTTCATGTCTTTAAAAACAGAAAAAACTGGACAAGAAAGAGTAAAAAACTGGCGAACAGACAATATCGAGCGATTAAATGAATACCGCATAATGTATAAAAATCGCGACTATCCTTTTACTAAAGGGTACTACAAGAAAGAAAATGGAAGAAGAGTTGCCACTAATGCTGAAGATGAAAAAGCAAAATATGGAACAAGATTTAATTGGATCAGCTACCGTAAAGATTTATCTGTTAAAAAAAGTGTAACACTACCTAAATTTAAACGTAATATTATTTTTGCAGATCCAGATAGAAACCAGTGGAATGTAACAACAGCTCCAAAGAACATCACATCCCTTATCAAAAGAGCTTTAACTAAGAACAAAGCACCAGTTCTTGTGATTTATAATCATAAAGGCTTTTGGCATGCAAATTATATTTTTGGGTATAATAATCGTATCAAACATAATTGTCCTTATGTAAACTCCTACGAACCAACAATGATTAAAAAAGCAGCTAACTACGAGAAAAAAGCTGCTGAAGCAACTACCGAGTCCAGAAGAAATAAGTATCTAGCGACTGCTAAGTCATACCGAGAAAGAGGAGCAAAAGTAACAAAATATTTCAAAAAAGAACTTGGCGGATGTTCAAATAAAGGAGCATTCTACGTTAGAGACTCAATATATCCTAATGAAGATCAAAAATTATATGATTTCGCGACAGAGAACACCGAAGACGATGCACATTTAAATGCAGAATTGATTCTACGTGAATATGAGTGGGTAGAATCAACATTAAACCATGCTATTCAAATCCTCCCATTATAAAATGTTAGAAGTAATACAAGGTCGGATACAGAAAAACTTTAAACATAGATTAAAATGGGCAAGAAAAAAAAACATTGAAGCCTTCAGGCTCTATGAAAAAGATATTCCGGACTACCCTTTTATTATCGACCTCTACAAAGATTCTGCAGTAATATACTTCAAGGGGAATGATAAAATTGATTTACAAAAAAACCACCTACCAAATCTCTTAGCAGCTCTAAAAAATGTAACGAATATTGATGATGACCATATATTCTATAAGAAAAGATTCATTCAAACTGAGGAACAAAAATATTTCAAAGAGCAAGGCGAACCAAATTTCTTTACCATCAGAGAATCAAGTTTAAATTTTGAGGTCTGTCTCAATAAATATCTAGACACAGGACTATTCCTCGATCATCGTCCTCTTCGCAAAGAGCTAAGAAGTCAACAAGCTCGTAAAGTTTTAAACTTATTCTGCTATACTGGAAGCCTCTCAGTTGCCGCATTCAAGAACAACCATGTTACAAGCGTTGATTTATCAAATACTTATCTTGAATGGGCCAAAAGAAATTTTATTAGAAACGGAATAAAACCTGAAGAACACTTGTTTATCAAAGCAGATGTATTCAAGTTTCTTTCCGATTGTAATGCGAAATACGACTTAATTATTTTAGACCCTCCAACCTTCTCTCAATCAAAATCGACAGAAAATGTATTAGATATTCAGAGAGATCATATAGAACTTATTAATAACTGCATGAAGCTTTTATACAACGAAGGGACACTTTATTTTTCTAATAACTTAAGAAGTTTTAAATTAGATAAGTCGATAGAAGAAAACTTTAGAGTTAAAGATAAATCAATCAGCTCTATCCCAGAAGACTTTAGAGATAAGAAGATTCACAAGCTGTATGTTATTCATCATCGGGTCTAAAATAATCATTTAAGCTCAATGTTTTAAATAGTGGATCTAATAGTCCCTTAAAATTACCAACGTTATAAGTATTAAATAAGTAAGTTAAAATATCTTTATGTGCTGACTCATCAAAGTCTTTTTCATAAAGGGAGCATATAAACTCATGCGCGACAATAAATACGCAAGTTAATGGCTTGAATGACGATGACTTTACTCCTCGAGGGAAACCATTGCCATCTGGTGATTCATGATGCATTTCTATAATATTGAGAACCTCAATTGGTATTTCTTGATTCTTTTCTAAAGCCTCGACAGAACGCTTAGAGTGCGAATAATACTTTTTTACTAGCTCAGGATTTTGCCCTGTTAAGTGCTTCTTATCCAGCTCAGAAAAAGGGACTTCGAGATAGATGTCATGTAAGAGAGAGGCCATACAAATCTTTTTCATATGTTCTCTTGTAGACCATTCGAGTCGATTTAATAAAAATGTTGCCAAACAAGCAGTCATAAAACTATGTTCATATTCAAAACTTTCTTTATTTCTTAGTTTAAAAAGTAATTGTTTTATGTTTTGATCATTTGAAGATATCACATCAATTTCATTCGTATACATTTTTACTAATTCTAGAGATTCAGGTGTCACACCAAGACTTAGAACAAGTTCTTTCAGAACATAATGAATTGTATTTAATTTTTCCTCAACTTCATCTTCACCAAAGTCTTTTGAGAATTCTAAGAAGTTTGTTAATTGGAAACGGTCAATAAAATCAACGAATGAATCATGTGAGATATAGAGATATTTTTGATCTTTTTGAATATACTTATCGATATCTGATTTTCGATAAAAGTCTCCCTTATTGATGATCTTAACAAAGTTATTATCACCTAATTTTAAAAATATATTAGTTAATGCTTTGTTAAATCTAAAGAAGTGTAAAATTCTAATTTTGGCATAGAGTTCATTATTTTTAACAAAATCTTTAGGAGAAGATTCAGCAAGAAAAAGAAAATAATTTTTTATTTCTTTAGGGGATATTGGTTTTGCCTTATAGTCCCACTTTTCATTAGTTTTAAAGTATTCTCTGTCAATATTAAGATCATTAAAGACCTTTGAAGTGTGCAATAATAAATAACCTTGGTAATTTATATTTTGTAGATGTTTAATAATAAGGTCACCATTGCCACCAGGCATTTCATAGTCTGTTATGACATAGTCATACTTATTCCGAGTAAAAAGCTCAATAGCTTTCCTAGCATCAACAGCTTCGTCGATATGAGTTTCATCAATTACATTTTTAATAATTATCGAGAAAACATTTCTGATATCACTATCGTCATCGATTATAAGAAATTTCATCAGATAAACTATCCTTCAAGTTATGCTTTTTACTTAAAATACCTTATAATTATATAGTTATTTATGTATAAATACTTGATTATAATCTACATTTTTTTATCGTCTGCGCCAACTTATGCCAAAAAAGTCCTCATTGATCCAGGTCACGGCGGGCTTGACTGTGGAGCAAAAGCAAAGATTTGGCAAAATAGGAAGCTTGTTGTCATTTGTGAAAAAGAAATAGCATTAGAGATCTCAAAGAGAATTAAACATTATATTGAAAAGTATAGTGATTACAGTGCTTATCTAACAAGAGTTGTCGACAAAACACTTTCGTTAGACAAGAGAAGCAAACTTGCAGACTATGTAAAAGCAGATATATTCATATCGGTACACTTAAACGGAGCCCATGATCCTAATCCAACAGGCTTTGAAACATTCTATTTAGACAACCACAATGATAAGGCAGTAAGGAAGATAGAGAAAGTTGAAAACAAACACGTCAATGGCGAAGAGGCCATCGTTAATAAAATCCTTGCAGATCTCGTAATTGAAAGAGTAGCGCCAACCTCTAAAAAACTAGGTAACTTTGTTCATAAAGAGATTAGTAAATCATTAAAAAGAAAGTTCAAAATGAAGGATAGAGGATTAAAACCCGGATTATTCTATGTTCTTGCCCTTTCTAAAAGACCTTCTATACTACTTGAAGCTGCATTTTTAACAAATGCCAACGAAGCAAAAAGAGCTAAAACAGAGGTGTTTCAAGAATCCTATGCAAAATCTGTAGCAAAAGGAGTGATCAATTATTTAAACTCAATGAAAGAGCCATCATTATTCTAAGATTTTCTCACTCAATTCTCTACTTAAATAACCATCTGGTGTTAAACCATTCGCCTTTTGAAATAATTGAATTCCACGATAAGTCTTGGGTCCTATAATTCCGTCAACTTCTCCAACACTAAATCCTAGTGAATTTAGTTTAGTCTGTATTAATTTGATAAGTTGAAAAGAGAGAAAGCTTTCTTCATCTAAATCAAATTGACTCAATATATTTCCATCTTTAAAAAGGTCTCTTAGGACACAAATTCCTAAGGCGTACTTAGACGAGTTATTCCATCTAAAAGTAGTGAAAAAATTGGGTAAAACAAGAAGTTTTGGTCCATTGATTCCCTGTGGTAAGTATAAAGATACGTTCTCTTTAGTTGTAATATTTGATGGTATCGACACACCTAACCTACGCCATTCATCGATACTTTTTTTCACTCCTAACCCAGAGTTCATAAAGTTAAAGTCATGTTTAAGCTTAACACTTATCATACATGCTTCATTTTTTTTCCAGCCTACAGAAGTTAAAAAGTTTGCCGAAGATGCCAAAAAGTCAGGACGGTTACTCCACATATTAACAAAACCATCATTATCATAATCAATAGCATATAAGTTAATATTAGTAGGCAAAAACTGAGTAGAACCCATCGCTCCGGCCCATGAGCCTTGAATACGATTACTCGGATAAAGAAAATTATCTCTTTTTAGTAATTTGAGTAACTCTAAAAGCTCTCTTTTAAAAAACTCACTTCGTCGTTTATCAAAAGATAATGTCGCTAAAGCCTCTACGAGATCTATTTTACCAGTATAGTCGGAAAAATTAGTTTCGAGTGCCCAGAAACTAACAAGATAACTCCCCTCAACTCCGTACTCATTTTCAATTTTAGTAAATAGATTACTTAATTCATTAAGAAATCCCTTCCCCCTTTGTACACGAGAATCACTAATAACTAAGTTTAAATAGCCCCCCATTGATCGTACAAATTCAGGCTGAGCTCGATCATATTGAATGATTCTCTCATTATAGCGAATACCATCAAATGTATTATCAATAAAGCTAACTTCATAACCGTACTTATTTATAAGATAACTTTTGAAGTTAACTAGCCATTGATTGAAATTCGGGTTCGCCGAAACTGATAAACACAAAAGTATCAATATAAGAATTTTCATAAAATCTCCTGTCGATAAGATTATCAATGATATAAAGAATTGAAAATAGTTTAAGACACTATTCATATAAAACCTGTCATCTATCACTTCTAGTGCGCCCCTTTTTTTGAGTTGTAAAGGAGGCGATATCGGCTCTTTTATAAACTAGAAATTCTAATGAACGTTAAATTGAATTTTCAGATTATGAAAAACACCAAATGTCACAATGCCACCAACAAAGAAAGGAAGTTAATTTAAACACCTGAGCCTCAAGAGGGATTTAGTAAAGAATAAAGGAGTTAAACGAAGCGAAAAATGAACTTACAGTACAAGAGCATAGTTTTGAACTATACTCTTTACATGGATATTCACGTAACGAATATCAAGAAATTATTAACAAATTAATACACACAATTATATTTAAAGACTGGACGTCCAGAACCCTTCTTATCTTCAGTTGAAACTAATATATTCTGTCCGTTATTATAAAGGACGACAGTTTCTTGTTTTTTTAATCTTTCAGGGGTTGAAATAAACTTATAATCCTTACCAGCAACCCACATAGCTGCATTTAAATTTCTTTTTTGAAAAGTTGAAAAAGGTATAACAAAGATTCCACCATATGCTAGCACAAGAACTTCATCAGAATCTGCGTTATAAGATGCATCAGTTATTAATCGTCTCTTCGAGCTCATTTTTTTTAACAGAAAATTCATATCCAACGAGCCAATTTGTTGAGTTCGAGAGCTATTACTTAGCATGTCAAGAACATGTACTTGTGCAAGCGATGACTTTTCTTTCGTTATTATATAGATCTGTGCATTTTTATTAACAAAGAATGCCTCAGCATTTCTTGAACCGGTAGAATATAGATAACTTTTGACAGCAATTGGTTCGACGACTTTCTTATTCAAGATGTCAGACTCAAAGAACATTCCAATACGTAATGCTGATCTCATCATAGAATTGTTGCCAAAGTCAGCAATATAAACACAAGACTTTTCTAAATAACCAGCACACGGCCCAACTTCAATAGCCTCGTAGTCTGTATTGTTAAATCCCCTAACTTGTACTTCTTTGTATAAAGAACCGTTTTCTTTTGTCATAAAAATAATTGAAGAATTACCAGAATCATTTATCCAAAAGAAGATATCTTTTTTTATGGTAGAAGCTGTTAAACCACTAGCTTCATTTATTCGATAAGGTAGTTCTCCTTGAACGAAAGGTTTTCCCCATTTTTGACAGGTAAATGCAAAAGTAAAATTAATAGCTAAGAAAGCAACGATTGTAGCTTGGATTTTTATCATGAATGCTCCTCATATTGTATTTTGTCACAAAATGCTAGCAATTCACTCAAGCTTTAACAAGTATCTCGGGCAACGCGTCGTACCAAAAAAGACGACTACTTAAAATTCATTAAAATAAGAAACATCTTCAATACCATCATCATTCAAAATATAATGCCCTAACGTTCTCTCATATCGATCGCCAGGAATAAGGATGTTATACTTAGCCTGCATATCTTCAAAATCAGAAACAGATATAGGGCAGCTTAAAAGAACCTCATCGTCCTTAGCAAGCTCTTTTATTCTAGACTTAAACTTTTTGACAGCAGTTTTTCTCGCAAATTTTGAACAATTAATTGACTCATCCATACTTTTATCAATGTATGACCTAAAATCTATTTCTTTAGATAAAACAAACTTCTGATTTTCACATTTAACATATGGACCAACATTTTCTCCCATTATGTCATCTCTTCTTTGTAAGATATGGTTCCAAAAACGCATACCATTAAAGTTTGCAGATAAATCAGCATAGGAAAACACACCTGTGGCAAGAAGGTTTCCACCAAGAAAAGTTTTTTCTTTGAAAATACCATTCTTAAAGACACGCACCATTTTCTTATCTCTAAGATGATACTTAGAAAAATAGCGATATCCCATCCCAAACATATGCTCAAGTTTGTCGACACCAATAACCGTATCACCAATTTTAAGCATGGGGGAAAGTGCCAGTGGAGAACTAGCGGCCTTCTTGCGACCAAGAAGAAAACCGTTGAATATTCCCCAGTCGCGATAAATCGACTCATTTAAGGTCAACTGTCGCTTATTTAAAACATCTGTGTACAAAATATCTTTAACTAATTTTCCCTTAGAGTGATTTGCAAAATAAATTTGCATCTCTTTATATAAAACTTTTTCATCACAAGATGACTTATTGTTGGCTTTATTAATACTTTTTTTCAAGTAGAAATTCGCCATATCATTCAACTTCGTAGACTCATCTAACAACGGTTCTGCTCTTCTTGTAAAGTGATCTGTTTCAGCAGCATTCGAAATAGAGTTTAATGATAAAGAAAGTATAACAATTGGTAAAAGCTTCTCAGAATTCATTAACATAAGAGACATCCTCGATACCGTCATTATTGATTATATAGTGGGCAATGTTAAACTTTTTCCGATCTCCCGAGACTGGATATTTATATTTACTAGCAGCTTCCTTCAAACTTTTTCCCGGTAGAGGACAAGTAAAATCTGTATTATACTTTTTTGATAAAATTGAAAGTTGATTTATATATTTTACTACGGTTCTCTTCTTCGAAAACTTAGGGCAATTAACAGATTCATTCATCGATATATCAATGTAATTTTTGAAATCTAAAGACTTATCTGGATTTACGACAAACTTATCATTTTCACATAAGATATAAGGTCCAATATTCTGGTCAAGCAAATCATCTTTTAACTGAAGCATATGGTTCCAAAACCTCATACCATTAAAATTTGCAGATAAGTCACCATAAGAAAAAACACCTGTCGCAAAAGAATTTCCACCAAGAATAAACTTTTCTCTTTTAATTCCAAAATTTAACACATGTTTTAAAGTTCTACCTTTTTCATAAAACTTTTGAAAATAAAGAAAACCCATTCCAAACATATGCTCTAACTTATCAGTACCTATCTCTATATTTCCAACATTAATTATTGGCGAAAGAGTTTCAATACCTGGAGAAAGTATTGAGACTCTCATCACGGTGCCATCAAGAATTCTCCAGTTTGCAAATATTGAATCTTTCAATTTTGTCGTTCTCTTTGGATAGTTGTCATCTAATAAAATATCTTGTACTAACTCACCGCTCATATGATTAGCAA
>CAWUIU010000043.1:0-13387 GCA_963922285.1 uncultured Oligoflexia bacterium
TTAAGTATTTAAAGTATTGATAATATTTATTGGTAGTGGGGGTAGTTAACCGAATTTTGCCGAACATTGGGGCTTTGGTTCGGAATTTATTGTCGATAAGGGTACTATGATAAAGATATCGAGAAAAAAATTAACGATTGCAATTTGGAAGAGTATTAAGTTTTTGCCTAAAGGTATAAGAGGAGTATTGTCTCGCTCTCTTTTTCAGGTGAATTTAAAATCTGAAAAAGACAATAAAGATAAAATTATTTTTAAAATTGCCTCTGATACAGATGAGATAATCTCCGCCCTTAGACTTATTCAAGAAAATTATCAGCGTCTAAAAATGACAGATAGTGATGATCTTATAAGAGCATCCAAGTTCAACTTACTACCTACAACTGCTGTTTTCGTTGCTAAGTGCGGAGAGGAAGTCGTCGGGACAATTAGTGTGATCGTTGATTCAAGTTTAGGACTTCCAATTGATGATTTTTCAGATATTTCTTCCTACCGTGAAGATGGTCGAGTTGTAGAAATAGGAAGTTTCTGTATAAAGGAAAGTTGGAGATCTCGAAATAGCGGAATATCAGTTCCTCTCGCGCTATTTTCACTAAAATACTGTTTTGAAAAAGTTGATACGGATTTTGTTGTTCTCACAGTTAGAAGCTCAGTTGCTCTTTTTTATGAAGACATTTGTTGTTTTAAGCCTTTTGGTGAGCGAAAAAAGCATAGTGGTGTTCAAGGATTGAAGAGTGCGTCTCTCGTCGTAGAAGCTAAAACTTATTTAAGAGATTTAGAGCTCATTTATTCGAAACGTAGATTAGAAAAAAATTTATTTCTACTATATAGTGAGTTCCCTTGGAGCTCTCAAGATGAGTTTTTTAAAGAAAAATTTGGACTTATCTCTCAAAAAATTATGCTCGACAAAAAGATCGTTGAGGCTTTAGAGGGGCAGGCTAGCTTTTTTCATCACCTTAATGTCTCTGATAAGTTAGTAATAACTAATTTTACTAATGATATGTCTCTTTATAAAAAATTCATGAAAGATGCAAAGGAGCACTTTAGCACCCGTGAAGACTTTAGGTTTCATGTAAATATAAAGGGAAGGTCAATTGTTTTAGACACTATTTGTGATATAAAACTTCTAGATGTTTCTCGAAGTGGTATTAGAATTATATGTAATTCAGATTTACCTAAGAACATTATTATAAAGTTTGTTATTCCGAAGATTGGACCAATCCTTCTTGTTTGCGAAACAAAGTGGTCGAAGAAAAAGCAATATGGACTTAGGATTATCAATGAAAGTTCTTCTTGGAATAGGCTTATTGATTATTACGAGAGCATGATTGTTGAAGAGTCAAAAAACGCTGCTTAGATTTGAAGCTTGAAACAAATTAAGTATAGCTGATCCATTAAATTGGTGTCAGTTAGCATTTCAAAAATGAATTTTCTCTTTTAAACCATTGTTAACAGTCAACTTAAAGCAATATGTATGACTAATTTTGAAAATCTCTTGATTATCGCCCAGTCTAGTATAGTCAAAAACGTCGCAACTTGTGGGTAAATTGTGAGCAGACAAACCGAACATTCGCGTTGACTCAGAAAAAAAGGTAACCGAAATAAACGGTAACTAAAACTAATTATTTTATTATATTCTAAATGATTAGAGATTTTGATTGAGGGCTATTTTTTTTCTATTAAATAACGTTAAACTACTGAAAATATGTCTTTGTTAGCAGCGAGATTATCCCTGCTTTCATGCTATTTCTTTCACATAAAATCTAGTATCAACGACCAGGCTGTTAATTTTATCTTTACAATTTTTTTGCACACTACCTTCGTGATCTGTAAATAATAATAAGAAAAATAAGTTTTAAAGTTTTGACAACTTGCTGATCAATATAACTCAGAATCAATAACATTTCCTTAAGAGTAAAGGTTTGTAAGTCATTGGAATGTATTTGATAATAGACTTTCAATGACTTAACCTAAAACGTTACATACCACAGAATTGTCTAATTTTTAGATGACTGGGACTGACCATTTTGTACATATTATCGACAACTAATTGTAATTATTCCGTTGGTTCTCTGTATTTTGTAATAGATGATATTCTAGGAATAAGATCAACCGAATAATAAAACTTATAAGATAAATATGAAAAAAAAATTGTTATTGATATTTTTAAGTCTTTTTTCTTTTGAAGTGCTCAGCTCGGAATCATGTCGAGAATTGATAAAATCAATCTATGGGCAAAGTGTAAGAACATCAAGTGGAAGACTAACACCAAGTCAAATTATTTATTCACCTCTTAAACCTTTAACGGGACGACTAGTCAATGAAGAAGAAAGACTGCTTAATTCTGATATAGTGTCAGATTCTATTATTAAAATCGGTGAGTATTCGAAAAATCAAGTATACAAGGTAACTCTTAAAAATGGTGTAAAAGCTATTTGGAAACCTCATCGAGAGGTTTGGTATTCAAACTATCGAACAGAGGTTTTGGCTTATGAACTTAGTGCTCTTCTAGAGTTTAATATCGTTCCAGCAACGATTGTTAAAGATATGAATGGGGTAAAAGGTTCACTTCAACTCTTTATAGTTAGTGATGAGTATAAAGAGTTGAATCCTGGAGAATTTTATCTCCAGCAACTTTTCGATTTTATAATAGAGCATACAGATCGGGCAGTGGGGCATAATTACTTGATTGATGAAAATGGGCGTATTGTATCTATTGATAATGGCTTAAGTTTATCGGGGACTAGAGTTGCGAGCAATCATGATCTTTCATCCATTTTAAAAGGTATTGATGAATTCTCTAACACAGACTCTGGAAGAATTATTTTAAAAAATATTAGAGAAAATATAAATTCAGAAAAATTTTTTAGTGAAGTGAAGGATTATTTAGGGAATGAGGAAGATGCAAAAAATCTTTTAGAGAGAATGAGATTTATATTACTGTTTAGTGAGTATGGAATAGAAAATTATGATAAGTTTGTTGAACATATATTTAAAGATCCTTCATTTGGAGATGCTTCTTTAGGTGCAATTGCTAGCATGGCTAAATCTTTTGAAGAGATTCAAGAAGTCATACAATCTGAAAAAGTTGGTAATTACGCATTGATGGTTTCTGCTAGTGCGGTGAGAAAGTATGTCTCTCAACCTGACATTGCAGATCAACTCCTATTAAGTATTTACGAATCAAACAAAGCTAAAGAGCATGCTCTTGAGTCTATAGCATATGCCTTAGGTTCGTCAGATTATCCGTTAAGTTCGACAAAATATCTTCTTGGTGAAATTGTAAACTCCAATCATGTAGATTCCGGTGTCATACAGTTTGTTGTTTACGCAATTTCCAAAAAATACAGTTTTCTTGGTAAAGAAACAGTTGTTGAACTCATACAAGATATCGATCTTAAATTAATCGATGAATACAGTAGTAAGAAGCTAAAAGAAATCATAAGAATGTTAGATATCGAAGTTATAGAGGTGATCTGAAATGATAAAGTATGCTCAAAACAATATAGAAACTAGTACGGAAGTCCTATAAAGATGAAGTTTGATTTCAATTATAGTATTTTCTGGAAGAAGAGTGTTCTGATAAGTCTGAGGTTAATGAAGAAAAAAATCATAAAAATGTATTTGAAGTTGCAATAGAAACATTAGTTAAATAATCAAAATATCTTTATTAAAAGCTAGAAAAACAAGAGTGTCTGAATGGCGTTCTTTTTTATATAATCACTTAAAATTTACCTCAATTTTCTCTTTAAGATTTGCCCTCCTTCCAAGAGAATTTGAAGATGTCGAAAATCGTCTTATTCCAAAGGAATATTTTGTAGCTAGAAGATGAAGGAAGCCATTTTCCAGACTGTTTCACTCAAGACTGGTGTATATCTTTAGATTTTTTGCACAAGAGATTAGTAATGAACTTATCGTGGATTCATCATTAAACTAAACAATTACTGAGCTTTTCCGATATTTATACATGAGATTATTTGTATTTATAATTTGTATTAATCTTTTATCATGCTCTACTGGGTTCATTCATCGTATCCCAAGCTCAGTCAAAATAGACTATGCAAGATCAGATGTTCTTTATTATCAGGAACACTCAAAGTTTCTTGCAAACGAAATTTTAAATGATTATGAAGAAGATAAATTTGTTATCATTGGATGGGGTATCAATAGTTCCCCTGCTATGAACGAGATGAGAAAAGAAAGAGACTCCGTAGTTGAACTACCAGTCGCTAGAATGTCAGAAATATACAAATCAGCAAAGAAACTTAAAGAAATTGAGCAAAGAGAAGTGATCATGACTTTAACTTATAAGCTCTTTGATAAAATTTTACCTAGTATGGAGCAAGTCGGAAATAAAGAAATCGTTATATATAGAGCGCTGTGGACAGGGAATACGTTCTTAGAGTTTGCTGCTATGATAATAGATTATTATAAAGCTAAGGGATATACTGGAAAAATTCATTTCAATCTTGCTACTGATGATTACACAGCTAAAAATCTAAAAGATAAAATAAGTCAAGTCCGCTCAATGTATGGAACAGTTCCAACACGTTTAAGTGAATTTGCAGAAGACAAAGATTATATAATAAGAAGCCACGTTAATAATAAATACAGAGATATTTTAGTAAATGAGTTAAGAGATAAAAATTATTATAGTCAGGTAGAATTAGAAAATAGTCAAAGCTACGCGGAAGGACGATTACAACAGGCTAGAGATTTAGAATACAAAACAGGTATTCTTGACAATTATCTATATTTACAGCCTATCACCGCAATGAGTATCATTGAAGACTCAAGCTTTAGTGGGTTTAGTGTTAATTCAAATTTCCCAGATAAAAGTTTAGAAGTCAGATTATCAGAGCTTGATTCAGTTGATTTCTTTTTAAGTAAAGAGAGTGATTCGTTTAAAAGCAGGACTTTTTTAAAGAGCTATATGAATTCTTTAGAGTTTAAAGAAGATGACCCGAGAAATATTGATGTTTACTTACAGCACATTAAAAATATTAGACGCGATTTGAAAGATTTAGAAGAAATAGATTTTCAAGTATTCAAATTAATTCAAGATCATAACATCGTAGAAGATATTCTAAAAAATATTAATAAATCTGTTTTCTTAACTATAATGAGAAATCTCATAATCCAAAGTTTTAATAAAAATAGTGAGCCTTATAAAGAAATACTCGCTGGCTTTTTGCAAGACTTTAGTAGTTATCAATCTTATCATTCTATAATTATAAAGAGTATTTTAACAGTTTATAAAGAACACGATAGATTAGACATGTATGTAGATAATTGGGAAGTATTTCAAAACGCATTTGGCTTAAGTGATCAAGAGCTTTATGACTCATATTTTTCGACAGATGATGATCGACATATAAATTATAAAAAGTTTAAAGATATAGCTAAAAAAGTTCACAATAGAAAGTGGTTAAAAGAAAGATCTTTTAACAAACCCAATCTGCAAATTTACAATAGTTGTAGGGATGCTATATTTAACCTTTTTCAATAATTTATTTGTGTCTTTTAATTCGTAAAACATACATAACATCTCGTTAGTTGTTACTTAATAAATTTCTAAATTCATAAACTTTTTATTTCTTCTAATTTTAGCTGAAATAACATCACTTGAAATTGAAAATCGCATTTAAGTTAATTGGCCATATTGAATATAAAATCAACTTATCAATTTCGTCGTTACTCAATAAAGATGGCTCCACTAGGAGTCTCAATTCAGGCAGTTTTATACTTAAATATTACAAATTGTGATTTTCAACGAGCTTTTCAAACATGCTTATTTTTTTGGAAATTTCTCTTAAGTTCTTCTTTTTCTTTCATAGACAAACGTTTAGACTCCATCAAGCGTTGATAGGGGGTCTTAGGTTTCTCAAATTTCTTCTTGCACTTAGCCCCTTCTTGTCACATTTAGATAAACTAAAAAAGAATAATGGTGGCGTGTGCACTTTCTGAGTATTATCTGAATATTATAAGTTCCAGTAATGTGTAGATGAAAACAGGCATATCTCAGGTGAGAGTGAGGTTGCGAATCTAACTAATCGATGGGAGTATCTTGAATTATTGATTGATAACTTCTTCACAATAGCTTGCTAAAACTTTAGAACCAAAGTGATTTAGTACAGAAATATTATGTTTGTACCATGTTTAGGTGTAATACCTTAGTATAGTTACAAATAAACTAGCAAAGGAATTGTTATGCTTAAAACACTCGCTGCCGTATCGGCTTTTACATTAACTCTTAGTATACACGCTTTAAAACCAGAAATTAATAAGAATAGAATTGTTGTTAAAATTAAAGAGGGAATGAGTCTTCCTGACTCATCTCTGATTAAGTCTAAGAAGCACTTCTTTAATAACACTTACGTTCTTTATACTAGTGATGTTCAAGCTCTAAAAACTGAACTTGAGAGTCATCCAGCTATAAAGTCAACTCAGTTTGATTACTTTAGTGGCAGAAAGTCCCTTCCATCTCCAACTGAAACAGTGAGTCTGAAGAGGTCTGAAGCGAAAAATGGAATGTTCAATGATCCTGCCATCTCAAGACTTTATGCTTTTAAGGGGGCGACAAGTAATGGGATGGAAGTCATAAGTGCCTATGAAGCATTTGGTAGAAAAGGTGACTCTGAGGTTATCGTAGCTGTCGTTGATACAGGTGTTGATTACAACCACGAAGATCTAAAAGATATTATGTGGGTAAACAAAGATGAGATTCCAGGAAATGGAATTGATGACGATAACAATGGCTACGTAGATGATATCTATGGGATCAATACTCTTGTTAGAGATGCTGATGGAAACGCAACTTCAGATATGATGGATAAGCATAGTCACGGAACACACGTTTCAGGAACAATTGGTGCAACTCAGAATAATGGAATTGGAATTGCTGGTGTTGCTTCAAATGTAAAGATTATGGGAATTAGAACGGTTCCCAATAGCGGTGATGAGACTGATGTAGATGTTGCCGAAGCTTTTCTTTATGCTGCTAAGATGGGAGCGAAAGTTATCAACTGTTCCTTTGGTAAGAAACATAATGAAGGTGGGTTACTTGTTCAGGAGACGATTGAGTATATTGGAAATGAGTATGGTGTTTTAGTTGTTGCTGCGGCAGGAAATGATTCTTCAAACAATGATCGATCTCCGAAATATCCAGCATCTTTTAATAATGACAATTTATTAGTTGTTGCTTCATCAACAAAGTATGGAAGTCTAAGCTACTTTTCTAATTATGGAATTAAGACAGTTGATATCGCTGCTCCAGGATCTGGAGTTTATTCAACAACTCCTGGGAATCGATATTCAAATATGAGTGGAACTTCAATGGCTTCACCAAACACGGCAGGTGTTGCGGCTGAAGTACTCTCAAGAAATCCTGAACTAAGCCCAGTCGAGCTTAAGCAGAAGCTAATTGATACCGTAACGAAAAAGAGCCGTTACCAATCAAGAGTGGTTTCTGGTGGATTAGTGAATCTTAAAGCCGCACTTCAATAAATTGCAAAAAATAATGGTTGGAAAAGAGCCCTCATAGTGAGGGCTCTTTTTATTGTGGCTAGATCTTTTGGCATGTTCAGAGATTCCACGAATGGTTGTAAGTGTCTGTAATCATTTTCATAACAAAGGAAAAACAAATTTTCCTTAAATTTCTGACCGATAAGATCCACAATGAGAATATTACCTTTTCGAGATTTTGGAGTCGTTATGAATAAGCTAATTGGAGTTCTTATATTATTCGCTTTTGTGAGTTGTAATCAATCACAAGAGGGAGAATTTTTTGAAAAAACTGAATTAGTTAAAGAAAATTCTGATGAAAATAATTCTAATAAGCCAAAATCAAATTCATCAGCAGAAGAACCAAAAATTGAGAATCCAATTGTTAGTGAAACTGAACCAGAAGAAAAGATTGTGGACGAAACTCAAGGGGAAGAATCAGAAACTCCAGAAGAAATTGACCAAGTGCCAGAGTCAAGACCTGGATCAATGCCTACTCCAAGACCAATGCCAGAAGAAATTGACCAAGAGCCAGAGTCAAGACCTGGATCAATGCCTACTCCAAGGCCAATGCCAGAAGAAGTTGACCAAGGTCCAGAGACAAATCTTGATGATGAATTTGTCATTGATTCTTCAGGGGAGGAAGATCTGTTTGAAACAATCACTGATCTGATCACAATTGAGAATGAAAAAGATATTGCATGTTCACCTTTAAGTGACAATGTAAAAGATGTTAAGGCCGGAGTTATCGGAGAGGTTCGTGTTGTTAAAAGTTATGGTAAAAGAAATGTAAATAACTTACGAAATAATTTATTAAATTATTTAAATCCAAAAACTTCTGAAAAGTTATCTTTAAAGGTTTTCATGAATAATGTGGATGTACCAGAGAGAAGGTTTGATAAAGGTTTTAAAACAAATTCGCAACAAATTTTAAGCCATAATGGTAAACATCTTCTAGAGTGGTTCAATGTCAATCTTGAGAGTGATATCAAACTAGTTAATAAAGAGGAAGAAGGACTTTATGAGTTTATGATCATCAGTGATGATGGTTCTATTCTTTCTTTATCTGAAATAGGTGGAGAGTTACAGAGAGAAAATCTTCTTTATGCTCCTGGGTTGCAAGCTCCAAAAGTCGTTTGTCATAATCAGAATAAAGAGTATGGAAAGTCACTTGTAAAACTTGAATATGGAAAACGTTATCGAATGAAGTTGAATTATTATCAAGGACCTAAGTATAGAATTGCACTGCAACTATTTTGGAGAAAAGTTCCTGATAGAAATGCTACTGATTTAGTGAAACATAAGCTATGTGGTAGACAGCTAAGTGGAAAAAAGAAAATAGACTTTCTTGAAAGTTCTGGATTTAAGATCATTATACCAAAGTACTTTAACTTACCTGGAACTGAAGTTAATCAATGTAAAGAGACCTTCATTGATACTTTTAAACTTAGCAAGAAACCCAGTGATATGAATGCGATTAAGATCTCAATTAATGACGTTGATTACACTGGAGGATATACACAAGTCGTGAAAGATGATGATAAGGATTCAATTTATATAAAACTAAATGATCCAGTCTCCCAATTTGAAAAACATGTTGTTAAGTTTGTTTATGATACGAATAAAGAAAGTACTGAGGAAACTCATGAGCAATTAGATGTTATTAGAGAAGAAATTGAAAATGTTGGTGATGAAGTAAGTTATAACTAATGATGATAAAAAAGAGTTTGTCGCATGAGAACTATTGAAATCATAAAAAGAGCTTTTCAGATATAGGGGATAGTCTTCAAAAAAATTCGTGAATCCGCATCTTAACTAGCGACTGACGACTTATTTCTATACGGTCGGCGATAGTATTATGCTCTTTACTTTCATCAAATCTTAAGAAGACACAAAAATATTCCCCTCAAAGAAGAGGGAAGTTTATTTTTTATAAATTGATTACATTTTTAACAAGCTTAGTAATCCCGCGAAGAATTTCGTCTAAACTGGCATCGTCATACATATAAGCAGGTGTCGAAACAATTTTATTCTTACTATCGACAACACAGTTTCCAGCACTAGAGTTTTCGTGCTTAGCTCCAAGCTTTTCTAATTCAGCTGCTGTTCCCGCATCATTTCCAATTGTTAAGACAGGAGTTTTTTCTCCAAGAGTGAGTGCCACAAGTGCAGGGGCAATACAGATGGCACCAATTGCTTTTTCTTGCATGTGAAAGTTTTCAATGATGCTTCCAACTTTATCATTAATCGATCCTGTACTTCCTTTGAAGGCAAAGTCAGAGAGGTTTTTAGCTGCGCCAAAACCACCAGGGATAATAAGAGCATCGAAATTTGAAGGATCAAGTTCATCTAGGTCTGTAACTTTTCCTCTGGCTATGCGGGCGGCCTCTGTTAAGACATTTCTCTTTTCACTTACTTCTTCACCAGTTAGGTGATCAACTACATGGTGCTGATCCTTATTTGGTGCAAAGATTTCATAATTAACTTTTTCAGTATCCAGAGCAAGGAGAGTTAAAACTGATTCTCTTATCTCTGCTCCATCAAGATATCCTGAACCGGCCAGGATCACGGCAATATTCTTTGTCATAATAGCTCCTTTATTTGTAAGGAGTATAGCAATAAATAAACTCGTAATCGAGCGGATCATGATAGCTGGAGTAAAATACTCGGTCTCTATTGATTAGACGTTCGAATATTCGATTGATATGATATCTGGTGAGGAGTTTAGAGAATGTTGACAACACCAGTCATAAAAGATGAAGATCTTGTTTTTCCAGGGGAGAATTGGTTCCTCTATTGGAAAACATCTGCTTCCCTATGGAAAAGTAAAATAGAGGCCCTAAGTGGCGTGCACAAGATACTAATTCCAATTTACTGGGGATATCATTCAGATACTGGTGATAAGTATGACTTCGCAAATGAGAAACCAGAGACAGATCTTCGAAAGCTTGTGGAAATTTGTGAAGAACTTGGAAAAGAAGCGATTTTTCTCCAGCCAATAACTCCGATGCCGTACTTACCAAATGGCGGCCTTCCGTTTCTTTTAGCACGTACTGAAGCAACTGATGAAAAAGGAATGCTGAAGAATTATGTTGATTCTAATGGTGGAATAAATCAGTACTACTCTTATTTTGATCCTCGTATTTTTAAAGCATTCACACGATTTAATAGTGAATTGCAAAGTTACTTCTCACGTTCAGGAATTGGTGCTTCTATCTATGTTGTTGAAGGAGGAGAGTTTATAAACGGTACTTTCTCTTCATACATAAAAGATTCATCGGAAGCTTTTCAAAATGGCTTTTCGCGTTTTCTCTCAGCTAAGACAGAAGAAGAGGCAGATGCAAAAATCGAGAGATCCATTGAAGAAGAAAAATCGCTTTACTTAGAATATGAAGATATTATTCGTGATCTTTATTTAAGCAATGTTAAGAAAGAATTACATGTTTATTATCAAGGATATAAGAGGATTGGTTTTATTCTGGGTGGTTCTGATCAGGTCTTTAAAAGATCAATTGACATAATTTCTGAAAGAGAGTTAGTTCACGATGCTTTGGAAATGTTGCAGTTTAACGTTTTGCCATCCTCTATGCTTGTTCCTCCAAGTTATAAAAAAGGTGTCTTTGGAGATTTTAAAAAGAAAGTTCTTTCTAAGCAGATGATCGAGCTTATTCTTGACGAAAAAACTGTCGCGAGTAACTATGAATTTTCTTATACACCTTCATATACTTTTAGAGTCGTTTATAACGAGAAAGAACAGTCATCTCTTGGTCGTATTATTGAATCTGGAGTGACTCATCATCTTTCACAAAATTTTCCATGGGATTTCTCTTTTCGAGATTATGGAGAATTTGATTGGGAAGATGAACTCGATAGTTCGAGTAGCTTTTACTTTTTCCAAGGTGGAGACCTTGATGCAAAGAGTTTGAGCATGGCCCTTAAGATG
Source organism: uncultured Oligoflexia bacterium (assembly GCA_963922285.1). GTDB lineage: Bacteria > Bdellovibrionota > Bacteriovoracia > Bacteriovoracales > Bacteriovoracaceae > Halobacteriovorax_A. Next base: position 11,444 of record CAWUIU010000043.1, read on the forward strand.
TTCATGCATGGGGTTAATATTATTATTGATAAGAATGAATTGAATGATTCTCTCAAGCGAAGACTTGAATCATTCTACATTGAGAATGATCTGGAAATTGAGCGTATCAAATATCTAAGCTTGATTGAAACTATCTCAATGGGCGAGGGAAGACTTTTTATCTTTGATAGCTCTGAACTTAACGAACTTAAAAATTCTGATGAGAAAAAAGAGCAGTTTTGGAATAAGGTTTTCACAAGTATTAATTATCCTTATCCTACACTTTCTCTTGAAGACGGTATTCATTTCATATGGTTTGAAAGAGCAGTCACTGGTGGGGATTTAAGTTTTGAAAAAATGAAACGTCTTTCTCTTTTTAATCCTACTAGTTATAAGAAAAAAATAAAAATTAAGTATCCATCCCAATATGTTTTTCAAAAATTTGTGGATGAAAAAAGCGTTAGTGTATCAAACTCTACGCATGAAGTAGAAGTTAATTTACTACCTAAAGGTTCAGTCTCTTTAGACTTTGGAGTTATCCTATGAAACCAGTAGCAACACAGGATGTGTTATTTGTTATTTACTCATTAGATCAAAATGAAAGAATGAGTCGCTTTATCGATATGGTCTATTCTGAAAATGGAATTTTTGATTTTCACGATAAGATTAAAGATGAATCATTACTAAATTCATTTAAAGCCAGTGGCCGAGTTGGTCCATTCGAAACCGAAGATGAGCTAGTTCAATTTTCTTACGATATTTGTGAAAAAGCGAATATGGAATCAGTTTGTCTTTGCAATGTTGAGTCAGTTAATAAGTCTTTAAAAGAAGCTGGTAACGTAAATAAAATGAATGAGCACTTGATTGAAAATGGCGAAATTCTAACAAATCCAGATGCTAAGAAGGGATTCCTTTCCCGTATTATTTCTTAGCCATTTATTGATTCTTAGTTTGCAGTATTTTCTAAGTGAAACATATTTTTAAGTTGTGTAAGTGCTTCATATTCTTCTTCGTATTCGACCTGTTTTATTGCAATTGCTTCTTCTAATATTCTAGCTTCTTCAGCTGTTACGTTAAATTTGTAACTTCCGGTTCCTAAGGCAGTAAGACTTGTTAAAAGTGCTACGAGTGACTTTTTCGGCTTTACTCTAGTTGATCTATATTCGATAGTCATTAAACCACCTAGAATAATCGAAGCCATTACTCCACTAACTATTAAAGCAGTTTTAGTTCCTAATTTGTTATTCGTTTCATTTAATTGATCACTTAGATCGGATAGCTCTTTAGATCGTGCCTTAAGATCATTTTGTTCTTGCTGAATAACTTCATATTGCTGAGCTGTAAACATTGAATTACTTGCTTGAGCGTTAAAGACTAAAATGCTTGAAAGTAATAATGTAAAAAGTGTTTTCATATCGTTCTCCTGTATTTATTTGAGTGCCTTATGAGCGTGAAACATGCCCTTTAAATTATCTATTTTGGTACTTATAAACAGCTTTTAGACCGATGAGAGCATCTTTTTCTGTTCTAATTTCTGCTTTTTTGGCATGAATGAGCTCTCTTAATTCGCTCAGTTGTTCTCCTGTTAGTGAAAGTTTGTTAAAACCAGATGGAGTGGCTGCTAAGCTTGCTAAAATGGCAATGATAGTCTTTTTTCCAGGTTTATTATTATTCACTTTATATTGGATAGATGAAGTAATCGTTAAAGAAAGTGCGAGACTTACGGGTATTGAAAATTCTAGAGTTTCAATCGCTTCATCAAATTCTTTATCACTTAATTGTTCTAATAGATCGGAAAGTTCTACTTCTAAATTATCGATCTCAGCTATCTTTTCATTAATAACTTCAATATCTATTTGATCACTATGAGCAAATGCTGTTGAAAATAGAAGTGTTGATAATAGTAGAATGATTAAATTCTTCACATTAGCTCCAATGAAAGTTATTCGTTTTGTCTATTCTTAG
>CAWUIU010000044.1:0-13365 GCA_963922285.1 uncultured Oligoflexia bacterium
TAATGCAGCAGTCGACGAATCAGAAAAACCTAGTCCTGACTTCAAGGTACTTTGTCATCATCTCGTTGATTCTGTTGGCGGTTTTACTGTAGCCAAGGGATCTTTTCTCTCTTGTTCAAGATACTTTGCTGCTGCTGAAGGATCTTGTTCTGGTCCAGACCAAATACGTGCTAGAGAGTATAAAAAGATTTGTAATTCAAATAGTGAAGTTTCAATTAATAATCAAGCAGCGATTAGAAATGCTCTAGAAAGAACTTGTTTTGCGGGTAAGGACTTTGAGTATTATGAATTAGAAAGTTTAGTCGATTAGAGAAAATGCCGGATTTAGTATACGTCATCTTTTATTATTTTAAATATCTGAAATAGAGATAGTTCACACACTTAGTTGTATCAACATTATGATTCATGTAAAGATACTTATCATTTGTAGAGACAACACCATCGCTACTTCCTTGAATATAAATACCAGTAAGTTTTTGATTTAAGTGAAGGCCATACTTACTTTTTAATGTATCAAGACATTCTTTTTGAATCTGAAATGATTTAATTCTATTATTCATTTGTTTTTCACTCGGTAAGTCTGCAAGTAGGATTTTGTACGTCAGTCCAGTATCAACTAAGTAACTTTCGATATCACTTTTTAAAGCTCATACTTTTTAATGAGATCAAAGTTTGGTGACATTACTTGACGATAAATTTCTACTTTTTCTTTTTCAAGTAGAAGTAATCTTGAATTCATTTTATCGATTTCTAATGTGTTTCTTTCTGAGTTTAGTTCAACATTTTTTAAACGTGTCCAATAGTTATTTGCATGTGCAGAAAACATCATACAAATAGTCATAAGAATTGCGATTTGTTTCATTTCTCTCTCCTCGTTTTTGATGCGATATTAGTATAAGTAGTACATTTGTTGTTACGAGTTGCGTCTAGTTATTTTGACTCTGAATATCTAATGGTGCAAAAGTGCACCAGTGCCATAGGAAAGACTGGCTGCGTCTTCTATACGTAATTGCTTAAAATAGTTTGGTATTCATTTTGCTTCTAAGCTTCGCATCAAACAGATAATGAAAATTAGGAGCTAACATGAAATCTTCAGCGGTATTTGTGTCTTTGTTACTTGCAAGCTCTGTGCTTGCAGCAGATTCACAAACAATTACCATCGACAATTCCTTTGAGTCGCAAGATGTTGTGATTGAAGGAAAAACTTTTAGATCAGAGATTGAATACTATACTTATACTGATACTTGTTATCGTTATGAGGATCGTTCGTACCAAGTATGTTATGACGATAGTAACTCATCTTCTTCTGGAAGTTCTTCAAGTGGATCTGATCACGTTTCGGGAAGAGGGACGAGATACCGTGATCGTCGTGATGATCGAAATAAAGACTTTGAGAAGGCTTGTCATTGGGAAACAGATTCAGTAAGGGTTTCTTACTCTTGTACTCAAACAGCTTCAAGAACTCTTTATTTTCCAGACGGTGGAATGAATAGAGCAGATGTTAATGTTTCATTAGTTAATCCAGAAGCCATTGTTAATCCGTTTGAGTTAACGATTAATTCCCCAAAAAATCTTCTTGGGCGTGATCTTAAGTTCAGTTCAAATATTACTCAAGATAGTAGCGTATACCTTAGAAAAGTATTTAAAGAAGTAGAAGGTGAACAAGTTTCTGAAGATCTTTTTAAGATGAATGGGCAGCTTACGTTAGAAGCAATCGATGCAACGAAGATTAGAAAGATTATCAACGGACCTGTCGAGTTGGCAGAGCTTACTCTTGATGGTTTTAAATTAACATTTGCTGCCAAGGCGTATGATCGTCGTGCATTCGCGATAAACTTTTCATTAAAGCACAGAGCTTTTATCTTTAATCGAAATGCTGGTTACGAATCGATTAAGTTTTCTGATCTTGATGTAGAGTATGAAGGTGAGAAAATGACTGTCAATATTCCTTTCTCAAAATTTCCATACATGAAAGATGAAAAGAGAGGAACTTATACGGTAAAACTTACGACTCACTATAGTGATAGTGAACTTGAGTTTCCAAAGTATTCTCGTTTAAATTCTGAGCAGAAGGAATTTAAATTTAAAGTGAACTTTAAGAAAGAAACAATCGAAAGAAAGAAATAATAAAATATTGGGGTATATATAATGAAAAAAATAATTTTAGCAGTATCACTTGTTGCTTCAGCAAATTTAATAGCTGCAACGTCACAAGACCTTGTCTTAAATCAAAACTTTACAAATGAACAAGTTGATATTAACAGTCCTACATACGAATATCACACTGATTATTATACTGTGTGGACAACTTGTTATACTTACGAGCAAAGAAGTGTTCAGGTTTGTAACTACAATGATTCGAGCTCATCTTCTTCAGGAAGTAGTTCTTCAGGTAGCTACTCTGGTGGATCTTCAAGTGGTGGATCTGGTCATGTTTCAGGAAGAGGAACAAGATACAGAGATCGAAGAGATAGACGTGATGGAGATAAGGACTTTGATAAGGGCTGTTACTGGACAACACGTTCTGTCGCTATTCCTTATTCTTGTCAAGAAACAAGAAGTCGTACAACTTATCAAAGAGATGGTGGGATGCAATATGTTGATTTTAACGTAGCAGTTGTAAACCCAGAGATCATTGATAGTGAGATAAACTTTTCTGTAGCTATAGATACATCAAGAAGTGGTCTTGGAAAGAAAGTTGATTTTGATACTAATATTAAAAAATCAAGTTCTCAGTATCTAAGATATGTTAAGAATGGTCTTGGAAATAGCTATGAAAATGGTGATCGACTCATGAGTGGTGAATTAGTATTTGAAGTCATTAATGCGAATTCTATTAAATCAGTTATTAAGGCCAAATCAGTATCTAGTGATCTCACGAAAGAAAGCTTTACTCTTACTATTCCAACAAAGGTATATGATAAGAAGCTTTTTACACTTGAAGTGGCACTGACGAAAAAACAACTTATTTTCTATAAGAAAGTTGAAACTAAAGAATTTAAGCTTTCAGACTTAGAAGTTGTTGAAGAAGGTGAGAATACAATTGTAACGGTTCCAGTAAAAGACTTTGAGTTCTTTAAAGAGCAGATAACTGATACTTATAAGTTTAAAACAAGAATTAAGTTTGCTGATGATAAAATGGCATATCCAGCAGGTTTAACAATGAAGTCAAGAAGTAAGTCTAAATTAAGATTTGAAAGAGACTTTGAAGCAGACACAATTATCATTAAATAATATTACCTAGGCTGATTCTCTCTTATCCCTAAAGAGGGGATCAGTCTTTACAATTCCGCACCCGTTCCCGAATTATAAAGAACATTTCGTTCGTGTTCCGTAAGGACCTTTTTCCAAAATCCTAGAGCATCAATTCTTCCAGAGAAGTACTGTAGTCCAGAGGCCTGAGCACCAACATTGAAGACACTATTTCCACCTGTTGGTCCGCCACTAAAAGCGCTTGTGCTCGGCAGTGAACCATTGACGCTGATATTTACCGTGTTTGAAGCCTCGTCGTGCCAGGCAACCACGTGATACCAGGTATTATTGCTAACCGCTATTGGTAAAGTGACAGATCCTGTATCGACTCTAAAGCGAAAGCCAGTTGAGCCAAGGTATTCAAGATAGTATTCGTTAGTTGAGCCATCCCACTTGGTAACAATAGGTTGAGTGAGTGCATTATTAGAGATGTAGACCCAAGTTGAAATCGTAAAATCCACATCGGCCGTGGTTAATTCACCTCCATCAACAACGCTGAGGTAATCAAATGTCGCTGAATTAAATGACTGAGCATTACCAATTTGTCCAGCCGCTTGATTGACTAATCCGTTTGCAGTGAGATCATTATTTCCTTGCTCATCTACTCTTGCACCTGCTGCTTCTTCTAGACGCCAAAATCCTTGCAGTGAAGTTGAGATATCTGTACATGAAGTTGAAGTTGAGCTTACAACGGACTCAGTTCCAAGATCATTAACTGAACGAACATTTAAGTAATATGTTTGTGCTTCTGTTAAAGTTTGTCCGGTTAGGGCAATTGAAGTTGACAAGAGATTTGATGTCCATGTGATGACATCATCATCACCAGACGTTGTTCCCAGTGAGTATTCATAACGATCAATTCCTGATTCTGCGTCGCTACTTGTGGTCCAACTTCCCGTAAGAGTTGTTGTCGTACAACCTTCAAGACTTGGAGTCGGTGTCGATGGAGCTGTGGCATCAACGAGCCAGCCATCTCCTGAGAGAACAGCACTGGTGTTACCTGCATTATCTATAACACGAACATTAGCATAATAAGTAGTTCCACTCACTAGGTTAGGTGTGATCGAAGTAATCGTTGTTGAAGTCGTGATACCAACATCTGTCCAATTGACAGTATCAGTTGCACCAGCACTTGTTCCGATGGAAACTTCATACCTGGCAATTCCACTTGTGGCATCGGTCGCTGCGGACCATGAAATAAGTGGGCTGGCGGTGATAGAAGTTGAGTTCACACCATCAGTGACAGCCGTGACATCACCTGGATTCACATTATCATGAGTATATGAAGTCATAAGAACACAGGAAGAAGTATTGGCACTTGAATCTTCAGCTCGAGCATAGATTGTTGTTGTGGTATTTGCTGTTAATGTTGCCGTTATACCAGCACCTTCAAATTGTACTTTTGTTCCTGATCCAATTCCTGTCGTACAACCTGAATCTGAGTAGAGATTAACATCGGTCGTATCACCTGAAGCAAGACCCGTAACAACTGGAGTTGTGCTGGTATTACTAGGAGAATCTGGAGTGATATATGAAAAGCTTGGATCACTTGGCCCTGTATTGTCATGAGTATAAGTAGATAGGAGTGTACAATTAGACTCATTTGTTAAGCTATCATAGGCCTTGGCATAAATGAGAGTCGTGGTATTAGCAGAAGCTGTAATTGTGATACCAGTACCTTCAAAAGTCGCCTTTGTTCCTGAACCAATTTGAGTTGTACAAGTTGCTTCATTATAAATAGTAAGCGTCGTTGTATCGGCTGAACTTGAACCAATTACCTCTGGAGCGAGGTCACTATTGCTTGGACTTACCGGACTTGTTGAAGTAAAGCTTGGATCTGTTGGTCCCGTATTATCGTGAACATAACTTTGTAGGAGTACGCAATTAGAGTTATTGCTTAACGAATCAACAGCTTGAGCATAAATTGTTGTTGTGGCATTGGCCGTTGCTGTGACACTAATTCCAGCGTTTTCAAAATTTGCCTTTGTTCCTGATCCAATTCCGGTTGTACAAGTATTCTCATTATAGAAGTTAATTGTAACGGTATCAGCAGATGCTGTTCCCATAATTGTTGGTGTTGTCGATGAGTTATTAGGACTGGCCGGAGTTGAACTTGTAAATGTTGGATCTGTTGGTCCAGTGTTATCATGAGTATAAGAGGTGAGGAGAGTACAATTTGATCCATTTCCTGCAGAATCAAAGGCCTTTGCGTAAACTGTTGTGGTTGCATTGGTACTGACGGTTGCAGTTATTCCTCCACCTTCAAAAGTCGCCTTTGTTCCCGTTCCAATACTTGCTGTACAAATTGAGTCACTATAAAGAGTAAGAGAGGCAGTATCAGCTGAACTTGCACCAATCACTTCAGGAGCGGTATCACTACTTGATGGTGAGGCCGGTGAAGTCGAGCTAAAACTTGGATCTGTTGGTCCTGTATTGTCATGAATGTAATTGGCAAGAAACGTACAGGCACTAGTATTTCCAGCTTCATCAGTTGTTGTACCATAGATTGTTGTCGTTGCATTAGCGCTGGCACTAATACTTATTCCTGAACTTTCATAGACTGCTTTTGTTCCAGAACCAATTCCTGTTGAACAGGTATTTTCATTATAAAGAGCAACAGAGACCGTGTCAGCTGAACTAGTTCCAATAACATTTGGCGTGGTCACTGTCGTTGAAGGAGATGCCGGTGATGTACTTGTAAAAACAGGAACCGCTGGTGCAACGTTATCGTGAGTATAAGTTGCGAGTAGGGTACATGAACTTTCATTACTTAGGCTATCAAGTGCCTTAGCATAAATTGAAATCGTCGCATTGGCCGTAGCGGTAAGTGAGATTCCTGCACCTTCAAAAGCTGCCTTTGTTCCCGAGCCAATTCCTGTCGAGCAAGCTGCATTACTAAAGAAGTTTAGAGTTGTAGTGTCACCAGAGCTGAGTCCAGTAATCGTCGGTGTTGCTGAAGAGTTACTTGGACTTGTCGGTGAAAGAGCAGAAAAACTCGGATCACTTGGTCCCGTGCTATCGTGAGTATAACTTGTAAGCGAGGTACAATTTGATTCGTTATTTAGAGAGTCATAGGCAATAGCATAAATTGTTGTGGTATTATTTGCAGTTACTGTTGCTGTAATTCCAGCTCCTTCAAAAGTTGCCTTTGTTCCTGAACCAATTTGTGCCTGACAAGAAGCATCACTAAAGAGATTAACAGTAACCGTGTCAGCATCACTGCTTCCCACAACTTCCGGTGCAGTATCACTATTTGATGGACTGACAGGTAATGTTGAAGTGAAGGTTGGATCAGCTGGACCTGTATTATCATGCAAAAAATTTGTCATCAAAGTACATGCCGTTGTATTTGATAAACTATCTAGCGCTTCTACATAAATCGTTGTTGTATTATTTGCTGTCACTGTAACGCTTACTCCTGATCCTTCAAAATCTGCCTTTGATCCAGAACCAATTCCTGTTGTACAAGTATTTTCACTGTAGAAATTTAGTGTTGTCGTATCAGCTGAAGCTGTCCCAATCACTGCAGGTGTTAAAGTCGCTCCTGTTGGTGAAGCTGGGTTTGTACTTAAAAATGTTGGTAGAGTAGGTGCGGTGTTGTCATGAGTATAAGAAGTCATGGCCACACAATTTGAGTTATTTGAAAAACTATCAAAGGCCTTGGCGTAGATATCTGTTGTGTTATTGGCTGCGACAGCAAGTGTGATACCTGCTCCTTCAAATTGTGCTTTAGTTCCTGAACCAATCACTGCTGTACAAAGATCATCACTATAAAAAGTAAGAGTGTCAGTGTCAGCTGAACTTGTTCCCGTTATGGCCGGTGAAATTGATGAGTTATTTGGACTTGCTGGAGCTGTTGCACTGTAAACAGGATCAGTTGGACCATCATTGTCATGAACATAACTAGTGAGTGATGTACAATTAGATTGATTTCCAGCACTGTCATAGGCCAAAGCATAAACTGTTGTTGTCGCATTTGCTGTTGCACTTATCTGAATTCCAGAACTCTCATATTCAGTCTTTGTTCCACTTCCAATGAGAGTTGAACAAGTATTATTGCTATATAAACTAAGTGTCTCTGTATCTGCAGAACTTGTTCCTCCTACATAAGGACTTGTGACAGAGTTTGAAGGAGAAACAGGTGTGGTTGACGCAAAAGCTGGATCTGCTGGCGCGATATTATCATGAATATAAGTTGTCATGAGTACACAAGCTGAAGTGTTATTTAAAGAATCCAATGCCTGAGCATAGATTGTTGTTATGGTATTAGCTGTCACGGTGGCAGTTACACCAGTACTTTCAAAATTAGCTTTTGTATCAGTTCCAATTTGTATCGAACAAGCAGCATCACTATAAAGATTAATCGTTTGTGTATCCGCTGAACTATTACCAATAACTTCTGGTGCAGTATCACTATTACTTGGACTCGTTGGATTAATGCTAGCAAACGTTGGGTCACTAGGACCTGTGTTATCGTGCACATAACTCACCATAAAAGTACAGGTGGATCGATTATTTGCAGCATCAAGTGCTTGCGCGTAAATTGAAGTGGTGGAGTTGGCAGTGATCACAGTTGTAATTCCTGCTCCCTCCCAAGTGGATTTATCACCTGAACCAATAAGTACTGTACAAGCAGCATCGCTATAGAGATTAAGAGAAACTGTATCAGCTGAACTTGTTCCTACTGTTAGGGGAGTTGTTGTTCCATTTGAGGGACTAGCCGGCGTGTTACTAACAAAAGAAGGTGCTGTCACAGCACTTACAGTGATTGTAAAATTTTCTATATCATTAAGAGGACTAGTTTGATCATCTTCACCTGTTATCGTGACAGTATAAGCAGTCGTTGAACCACCTGAAGCAGCAGTGATATTTGGCGTCCAAGTGAGAATACCGGTTGAGGTATCAAAAGAATTAGTACCTGGTAGCGATAAACAATCCGTCGCACCACCAAAAACTCCACCTGTAAATTCACAAGCGTAAGTAATTGGATCACCATCTTCATCTGTATCACCAGCACTACCATCAACACTATCATTGGCGTTAACTAAAGAAATAGCATCATCAACAAAAACATTCTGATCTGCAATGGGATCGAGGACAGGGGCTCTGTTAACGTCATTAACAGTAATAGTGAAGGTTTGTTTTTGAGATGCATTCTCTGTATTACAATAGGCCGTGGCATTTACTGTTGTATCCGCATGGCCATCAATGAAATTTAGCTCACAAGAAAATAAGTTAAGAGTTGATTGATACTCACAATTCACATTCCCATTGTCTGTGAAGATACTATAGTATTCAATGTCTGATCCATCGCTCGCAGAGCAACTAAGAGTTCCTGAAACAATCGTTACTCCTTCATTACCTGTAATATCCGAGATTGTATCAAAAGTTAGCGTTGGAGCAGGAGTTGGTTCAACAGTTTCAAAGCGATTTTGATCAGTAGTATCAACAGGATTACATCCAGCAAATAGCAGCGTTAAACTTCCTGAAAGTAAATATTGTTTGAGTGATGATTTTATATTTCGTCCTTATTTGAATGTCTCTCACTTGGTTTGAAAAGCGACATTCAGTAGGTATAATCTTATCAAAATCCACTAATTAAGAAGGGTTAAGGCAATAATTTCGCACTGGGCCAGGAGGTTGATTAACGATGTTCAAATTACATGAAAGACTTGAAAAAGATTTAATTGAGATAAAAAATCTGGAACTATCTAAGCTCATGATATTACCTGATAAAGAGGTCCCATGGATTATCCTCGTACCAAAACGATCAGATATAAAAGAGTGGCATGAACTAGACTATGAAGATCAGAAGATCCTCTTAAAAGAAATTAATCTGATTTCAAACTTCCTTAGTGAACATTTCTCCCCAGACAAAATTAATGTCGCAAGTCTTGGTAATATGGTACCTCAACTTCATGTTCACATTATCGGTAGGTATAAGAATGATCGCGCCTGGCCTGGAGCGATTTGGGGTGTTGAATTTAAAGACGATCATAAGAAAGAAAAGAAAGACTTAATTGTTTTAAAACAGCTACTTTCAGCGATTTCTCTTTCAAGTGTTGAGTAAGAGCGCTGACCAAGTGAGCTTGCATGTTCAATATATGGCTTAAGTAATACATCATCTTTCATTCGATCAATCATTAGAGCGAGCTTGATCACCAATCTGAAAAAGATAGAGAGAACTTAAAACAATGACGAATGCCGGAAGGTAGCGCAATTTAACCTCTGTGCGTAAATATCAATGTATTGTAACATGAATTAAAGGGTAGCTTTATGAAGGAAAACTTGATCAATCTCGTTGAAATAGAACCAGAGGAAGGTACTTATCTTTACAAGATAGTAACAAAGATAAATAAAAAAGGTTATGAATTTTTATTTGATACAGGAGCCTTTAACTCTCAGGTTAGTGAGAAAGATTTCTCTCATCTTCAATCTGTTGGTAAATCAATAACTGCTGGTGCTTCAGGGCTTAATAAGAGTGTTGATTACGTTAATTTAGAAGAAGTAGCCTTTGGACATAGAAACTTTAAAGGTCTCTCTTTAAAGAGAGGACATCAATCAATTTTGGGAATAGATTTACTTTGTGAAAATGCGATCGAAATTGATCTCAAGAAAGGTCTCTTGAATCTTGTATCAGAGTATCGCGAACATACTCAACCTTTAAAAGTACTTACTCGTGGACATTTCTGTATGGCAATAAGCCTCAATGGGCATGAGGAATTTGCTTTATTTGATACAGGTTTTAACTCTAGTGCTGTGGACTTGGAATTTGTTTTAGAGAACCCTGGTATGTTTGAATTCGTTAGAGATGAAGATGGTGTAGATGGAAATGGAAATATCATTCCTTCAAAAGTCTACAGAGTTAATGATTTTAAAATAGGTGAACTCACCCTAAATAATCTTGAGATCGTCGCATTCCGTTATCCAGATCCATTTAAAGAAGCTTTGGAAAATGTTCGATTTGCAATTGGAAATAATATTATTCGCGAGGCAAAGTGGTTTATCGATTATCAAAATCAAAAATGGGACCTGAGTTATTGTAGCTATTATCTAAACTAATTTGAGAAAGAGAAGACAAGCTTGTTGCAATTCGTATCTATAGATGAAAATTCGGTATAGAAGTCTCCTATAAAATCAACATCTTTAATACTTTCTAAAACTTTCACAATGGATGTGCTTTGCTTGAGAATCTCCTCCTTGTTAGCAAGAAGATAGCTCTGAACTTTATTATAGTCTTTTTTCTTAATAAACATCAAAAGTTCACTCTCAAGTGATCCATCACTTGAAGATTGGATAAAGGTTTTTAGAAACTCCTCAATAATAGGAAGATAACTAGGGTCATAGGCAAGAGTCGGATACTGCTCGATCGCATCTAAGAAAAAAGACTGTTTTAGTATATTGTCATTAGTTTTATTGAGGATAAATGAGATTTCAGTCGATTCAATATACCCTGATTCCAATAGATAAGACAATGACGTCTTAATTGATTCGTCAATGAAACCTGCTGAAGATATATGATTGTTAATAAGAATACTTTTATATTTAATTAAAAAATCTTCTTTTGTGAAAAAATTGTCTTTTATAGGAAAAAAATGATTTTTGAATACTTTTGCCAGTAATATTGGATCAAGGCTAGGATCAATTCTATCAAGAAGATGGAACTCTAGGGTGGATTTGACTTTTTTGAATTGAGAGTCACTGATGCTAGGGTAATTTTCTTCCGTGTGAATCAGATTAGACAAGATATGAAGAATACTATTACTATCCATGAGATATATATAATCGATGATTTCATCATAGAATATAGAAAAAACGTTGTTAATTTGCATATCACTATCAGTGAGATTAAAAAAATGAGCAATTGAAAAAAATGAACTTAATGGGATATTTTGATAAAGACCAGATTTCCGTATTTGTTTAATTTCTTCTTCGACTATTTCTCTTAAGTAGGTTTTTGACTCTTTTAAAAAACTAGGACTCTTGACGTATAAACTTCTGAGTTTTTTAAAGAAGATTGAGGCATTCTCGCTATCTTGTAATACATTGTGTTCTTCAATAAAAGATCTAACGACTTTTAGTGCAATCTTGTTAATATCTTCTTTTTGAGCCTCGGTTAAATCCTCGAGAGCTTCAAAGTCACTAAAAATAGTAAAGCCATGAGCATAAAAATCCAACTCACTAAGATTCAAATCTTTTATGAGTTTCTTTTCCATTACTAAATACCAATTAATGATCTCATTAGAACTTGTATTCTTGAGTTCAGTAATTTTTTGATCTATTATCTTCTCTAAATCAAGTGGCTTTACAAGATCAGCCTCAGGCTCTAGTATTTTAACGTATTCATAAAGTCTTTGATGAGTCTTCACACTTTTAATTAGTTTTGCTAGTGTATCTACTTCTTTACTTGAAATAGCATAAGCGTTAACGACTTTAGTTAGGTCATTCATGGGTTTTATGGCATAAGAGTTTTGAATAAGTACATAACTGTTGACAACGATATCAATTTGATATTTTTTTATAAAGACTTCCATCAATTCATCATCAGAAATATGTGAATTTATTTGTAAAACCTTTTTAAGTTCTTCCTTATCGATTTCTTGCCAGTCGACAATTCGTAGTGACTTCTCGTTATCAACTTCCAGTGGGAAGATAACCCCATCATTTCCAGCATAGACACTAGCTATTTCATATTCCATCGAACTATAAGCACCTCTACCAAAAGCTGCTCGGCCTTGATTTATATTACTTATCATTAGACCTTGGCGTAAGATACTAAGAGCATTTTGTGCTTCCGGTGTCCCGTGATAAATGATGCCATTGTCTGTATACTGATCTATAAAGTTTTTAACAGGTAAAAGAAATTGCTTAATTTCAGAGGGAGGACTAAGATCTGAGGGCTGTCTCCAGTCAACGAACTCCGGTATAAGCTTATATCCAAAATGACGACTCCATTCTATGTTCATTTTTTTTACAGTTTCTTCAATTCGGCTGCCATTATCTTTATAGAATCTATTACGAGCGCCACTGTATCTGGCATTTCGTATCATTTTTGAGAATTGTGAAATTGCTCTATCATTTAGATCTTCGGGGTGAACGAGAACTAGTTTTGTTAACTCGTTATAGAGGACTTCATCATTTTTGAGATTTAGATGGGGAAGTTCAAGAAGTGGTCTGAGACCTCGAATGGTTTGTTGCTGAGGATTTTCAATAGAGGCTTCATTCATTGGAGAAACATAAGAATAGCTGCCAAGGATAAAGTCTTTGACAACGCCGGTGTGATATTTGGATTCAATCAATTGTCCCTCGTTAACAGAAAATGCTAAAAAATCAAGAGTTGATCCACCTTGAGCGGAAGCCCTTTTAATCTGTTCGTCGTAATTCTTAACATCTCCTATTGTTACGATTGACCTTTTGAATAGAAAAGAATCATCTTGGATTTCGAGATGCTCCTCCGAAGAATTTGTTATCTTAATAATAATATCCTTAAGGTATTCAAATTCATGTCCATCATAAGAGCGTATCAGAATGTCCCAGTCAGAGCCTAGTCCCCTTACGTGATGAGACTGAATAGGAGTATTCTGATTTGCAAAACTATCTAAAAAAGCTATTGGGTCTTTTATATTTGATTTGTACATCAAATCATAGAGATAGCTTAATGAAGACCTGACGACGCCTCCACTTGGTAGAACATCGGTCCCTGCTGGTAAAAGCTGTTTTATGTAATCAAAATATTTAACTTTTCGGGGCAATTTATCTTTATCAACAATTGGCAGTTCAAGATCTCGATAGAGTCTAGCAAGTGCATTATTGAGAGACTGGTTAACTTTGTCGACTACTTCTTCTGGAATATCCTGAGTGCTTAAGTGACGATATTGATGGGGTAGGAAATAATTTTCAAATTCTGGGTTTTCGATACTCGCAATGTATCGTGATGTCTTAGTGCTCGAACAACTATTTATAATAACCAAAGAGAGTATGGCAAAAATTCTTATAGATTGGTAAAAATTTGAAAGATTACTTATTCTCACAATACCTTATCGATGATGATGATAAGTATTTTGAGTATTTCATTAGGGTTACTTCTCATGGGCAAGATGTACCTTTTAGTTA
>CAWUIU010000045.1:0-13328 GCA_963922285.1 uncultured Oligoflexia bacterium
AAATGTTGAACATGTGCCCCCTTTGACTTTAGCACATGAGAAATAAATTTCGCCGATATTTTATCATCTTCGATAACAATGGCATTTATTCCCTGCCATAAAGTATTAGGACGTAAAAACGAATTAACTTTGTAGTACAAAGATTTAAAATCAAATTTATCAACAAAATCATCAATGCCTTTTTCAAAAGCAGATTGTCTGATATCGATATCATCTGTTTCACTGACATATATTATTGGTAAATTTTGTTTTGTTGATTGCAGCTCAAGCTCTTTTACTTTCTTTAAAAAATCATAGTTTTTCTTACTATCGAACTCATGATCAATAATGATCAAAAGACCTTTTCCAAATTCATTTTCAACTTTAGAACTATCCTGAATGATAATAGTTTCATGTCCAAGCTCCAATAATTCACTATGTATTTTTTTATAGTAATTATTGTCCGGACCCAAAAATAGAATTGCCATTTTGTCGTCTCGTTTTAGTAATATGAACATTTAGTATTTTAACATTATGTTATGATTTTTATTCACTTTGGAAATACTTTCTTTAAATGTGGATTAATCCTAACAATGCCACCAGGGAATCTCGGAAGTACATAGAGAAAAATGTATGATTTTCCACATATTATTCATCAAGTTTTGGGATATAATAATGTTTGTTAATATGAGGTTTAGATATGCCAAAAGTCCAAGTAGAAAAAGAACTTGAAGAAATTATGCCAACTTTTTTAAAAAATCGAGTAAACGACATTAGTACGTTAAAGGCCATGCTCACAAACCATGACCTTGCTGGGATAAAAAAGCTTGGTCACAAAGTATCGGGAAGTTCTGGCGGCTATGGCTTTAACGAACTAGGAAGAATTGCAAAAGACCTTGAACTTAGTGCAGAGAATGGTAATTTGGAAAAAGTAACAACCCTTGTTGAAGACTTTATTAATTACGTTGAATCAATAGAGGTCGAGTACATATAAGCTTATGGCAAATAAAAAAAAAGTAATATTAATCGTTGATGATGATATAGATATGATCAACTATCTCACAAAACTCCTTAATAATATAGGACATGAGGTTCACTTCGCTCAAACACTCACACAGGCACAAGTAAAGTTTGATAAAATAGTCCCCCATCTTATTTTTTTAGATATCAATTTAGATGACGAAAATGGTTTTCAATTTATAAAATATGTCAGAAAGATTGATCGCTATAGACGAATAAAGTTTATAATGATTTCATCACTAACATCAAAGAAAGCGCTAGCAGTGTCTAAAGAACATGATACAGATGGATATCTTGTTAAGCCCATCAACAATGATATTCTCATGAAGACAATACGAAAAATACAACCATCTTTAGATTTTCCTACTGCAAAAAACTTAAAGCCTAGCTTCACAGGAGTCATGGCAAAGCTTCTTGGAAACTTAATAAAAATAAGTGAAGTAAAACTAACTCTTCGCTCAAAAGTAAAGTTTTTAGAAAAACAAAAAATTAATTTAGATAGTAAGTTTATCAAAAAACTTGACCTTGAGCATGCACAGTTCATTATTCAAGGACAAAGCAAAGATGTTTCGACAGGTGTTTACGACACAGATGTTCAGCTGATTGGTCTCAACGATGCCGATCTTCGAGAAATTCGAAAAATAAAGACAAAAAAAGGATAAGCATTGATAAGGAAAATTCTTACCATTGATGACGATGAAGATGTAAACAACCTCGTAAAGCTTCATCTAAAAAAACATAATTTCCATGTGGAAACATGTAATTCAATTGAAGAGTTCTTTAAAAAAGTTGTTGATTTTAAACCTCACCTTTGTCTTGTTGATCTTAATTTAGATAACCATGATGGTTTTGGCTGGAGAATCATCGAAACAATTCGCAAAAAAATTGGTTCGTCGATGATCATCATTGTAATGTCCAGGAGAAACTCAACGGATGATATTAATCGCTCTCTAGAGTGTGGGGCAAATGACTATATACAAAAACCTATCGATGAAAATATCCTACTTTCAAAAATAAATGTATTTCTTGATAAAAACTCTGATGAACAAACCTTTCCAGATAGACCAATCCCGACAGGAGATCAGGACTGTTTCTTTGATGTTCCACTCTATATTGACCATATGAATGAAGAATCAATTTTTCTTTACAGTAATTCCTATATTGGTAAAGGAAGCCTCATTTCTCTTAAGAACGACTTTTTTAAGGGAACCAGTTTTGGTGTTAAATCAGTCACCAAGTGTCGTGAAAAAGGTGGCTATCTTGTGGAAATTCATCTTGATCAAAATGAACATGATTTCATTATGCCACAAATAAGAAGAATACTCATTGAGACTCCTCCACTTGCTCAAGACGAGACTGAAGAATAGTTTTCTTTGATCGACAGATAGATAAATTCCAGGACAAAAATAAGGTGTCACAATACTCATTTTATATCCTGAAATCTCATAGTGATATCATGTACTTATCTATCTTACGGAAAATACATAGTTATACACTTATGTTTAGGCCATACAATAGATAGACATGCATGTTAAAATATGACCAAATAGAGGACTTAACGTCGAATATGTTTTAAGGATATATAATAAGAAATAAATATGTTACATTTGATATATTTAAAACGTAGAGCTCTTGTGATGCATATTAAAGCAAAGACAATAGCTCCAAAAGCTTGGGAACAAAATGAGCAAAACACTTGATCTCTTAATCCAATGTGCAGAAAACTTCGATGACGTCATTGCTATCGCTGATTATCAAGGTGAAGACCGGCCATTAATTTATGTAAATGAGCATTTCACCACTGTAACTGGATATACAGCAGATGAGGTTATCGGTCGAAATTGTCGCTTCCTACAAGGTGAAGCAACTGATACTGAGGTTACGAAGTCATTAAGAGAATCAATTATGTCGGGTGAGACATGTTATTATGATCTCATTAATTATAAACGTGACGGTAAAGTTTTCTGGAATCGCCTGATTCTCTTGCCTATTCATGATGAAGTAATGGGTCTGCGTTACTATATTGGTATTCAAACAGATATCACGGAGAAGAAAGAAGAAGAGTTAGGAAAGAGTCTCGCTGAAGCACTTCCAGATATGAAAACAGGTGAACTTGAACACAAAATCAAAAATCCACTAAATGCTATTCTCGCAAACTACCGCTCACTACCTTACTTTACAGATGGTTCGATTGAATCAGAAAGAGAAGTTAGAAAAATGATCGATGAGATTAGCAAAGAAACGAAAGGCATTATTGAATACGTTCGTTCGCTATAGTTCACAATATAGACCACTACCATGCAAACAAGCTAAAATCTGAAATTTACGGTAGTTAAGCTGATCATTCATTTCTTTATAATTTAGAGCAATATTTGAATAGAGAAAACCATGAAAACCTTCTTTATTAGCATTTCTCTTTTTAATTTCTAAATACGAAGCTATTGAAGATTCATAATCTTTCAATTGGTACCAATGGTCTGCTAAATATAATCGACAAGTATAATCATTTGGGTATTTATCGATACAAGAATTCATTTCCATTATAAAACGATCAGAGTTTATATGTTTAGGATATAGGTCCAGATAAGCTGTAAAGCAACCAGAAGAAAGAGATTTTTCATGACGTTTATTACATTCATTAATTAATTGTTCGACCTTATCAAACATTTTCAACTTTCGATAAGACCAAATAAGCTCGTAATAAGTCCCTTATATGCAAAAGACATGACAAGATAAACTCTGCCTTTATCATTTACACCATGCTTTTAAAGATCTCAATAAAAAATGAACTGCTTGTAAATAATTAACATCTACTAACTCGTAGCGAGTAAAATTGAGCATACAATCTTCGAAATCATCTGGAAAATCAAGACAGATATTTTTTAAGTTTTCAATTTGGTCAATTGTTAAATTATTCGCCATATATGGTGCGGCCAGCAACCAGAAACACTCCATACCATCTTTCCCCCTACTCTTGCTACAGTTCAAACCACTTTTGTATGCCTCCTGACATTCACCAACTTGTTACTGGAGCATCAATAGTCTTCTATTTATTCTTGGGTTCAATGGATCAAAAGTTCTTGCTGTATTTAGAATATCAATTATTTGAGTCAAGTTATTTACGTCAAGTTCTGCATAAATATTCATGGCCTTACGATAAAGTTTATCAGCTTCTTCTTTATCAATTGAACTTGCTAGATTTGTTTTTTTACTTAAGTGGTCTGAGTAAGCTTTAGGTATTACTAACTTTTCCTTATCAGATACATCAAAGTTAACAACTTTAGATACTTAAACATTATCAACTTCAGATACTGCTACATTATTTACATTATGATCGAGTCTAAAAAATACGGTAATGAACAAAAGTACTGCGATTACAATCAATAAAAAAATATATTTTTTTATAAATAACTTTTCTACTACATCTTGGTATCAGCTACTCATAACACATAAAAGGCTTTAAGTATTAATTATCCAAACTTAACAACACAGTAGTTCTTCTTACCCTTTCGAATAATCAAACTCGTCTCACTACAAAGATCAGCACTAGAAATTTTCTTTTCAAGATCTGCACATTTCTCATTATTAATGGCAACACCATTTTGTGAAACAGATCTCTTTGCTTCACCCTTTGACTTAAAAAGTGGAGTCTCTGCTAACATCTCAAGATAGTCACCTTCATTTAAAAAGTCTTTTGAAAGACTTACAGAAGGAACATCTTCAAATATTGAGGCAACTTCAGCATCACTAACGTTTTCAATTTTTTGACCAAAGAAAAATGACGTTGCCCTTAGGGCTGCTTCAACACCTTGTTCGCCGTGAACGTAGCGTACAACCTCCTCTGCAAGCTTTTTTTGAGCAGCTCGTAGATGTGGTTCTTCCTGTGTTTGTTTTTCGTATTCAGCAATCTCTTCAAGAGAGAGGAATGTAAAATACTTAAGGTATTGAACAACACTGGTATCATCACTATTTAGAAGGTATTGATACATTTTATATGGAGAAGTCATTGTCGGATCAAGATAGATCGCTCCACCTTCACTCTTTCCAAACTTCTTGCCATTAGAGTCAGTAACAAGTGGAACGGTTAGGCAAAAAGCCTGGTTACTATGCATCTTTCTTGTCAGATCCATACCAGCAGTCATATTCCCCCACTGATCAGAACCACCAATCTGTAAGCTTACACCGTATTCTTTATTTAAATGAGCAAAGTCATAACCTTGAATCATTTGATAAGTAAATTCAGTGAAACTAATACCAGCATCACTTGTAATTCTTGATTTAACAGAGTCTTTTGAAAGCATTTCACTTACTCTAAACCTCTTTCCAACGTCTCTTAAAAATTCAATAAGTGAGAATTTCCCAATCCAGTCAAGATTGTTAACTGTGACAGCTCCATTAGCTCCATCATATGAAAGAAGTTTTTCAAGTTGTGCTTTTTGTCCTTCAAGATTTGCTTTTAGAGTTTCTTCATCTAAGAGATTTCTCTCATCACTCTTTCCACTAGGATCCCCAATCATCCCAGTTGCTCCACCAACAAGAACGTAAGGCTTATGACCAGCATCTTGAAAACGTTTCATGGTTGTCACAACAAAGAGATTTCCAAGCTGAAGTGATTTTGCTGTTGGATCAAATCCTACATAGAAAGAAAGTGAATCATTGTTGAGCTTATTAACTAATTCATCATGTGATTTATCTTGAACAATACCTCTTGCCTCTAATTCCTCATAAAAATTCATTCTACAGTCCTAGTCTTTTTGCAATAATTGATTTCGGTGTAAGGGCGACAACAGTTTTTAGATCCGGACCATGAGCTCGACCAGTTAGACTTACTCTAAGTCCCATAAAGAGCTGCTTCCCTTTAATCTTCATTTCTTTTTTAAGATATGTCATCCATTCACCTACTTTTTCTTCAGTAATGAAATCTCCCTCAACAGATGCTAACTCTCCACTCAAGTAAAGCTGTATCTGAGGTGTCGTCTCCCAAGAAATGGCATCTTTGTATTGATCATCTTCATCCACTCCTGAATCAAAAAAGATTGGTAGAAATTCATTTACGTCTGAAAAGAGCTGAACCTTCTCTTTCATAAGAGCAGCAAATCTCTCTTTCCACTCACTAGTCATCTTGTGATATTCACTGGTCTCTGGAATAAACTTAGAAAAGCCTTCTGCAATTTCAGCGTCGCTTAATTTTCTAAGCCATTGTTCGTTAAAGAACTTAAGCTTATTAATATCGTACATAGCAGGTGACTTAGAAAAACGATCATAATTAAAAGTACTTCCTAATTCATTGACATCAAAGATATCTGTTTCATCCGGATGCGACCAACCAAGAAGGCATAGATAATTTGTCAGCGCTTGTGGAAGATATCCTTCTTCCTTATATTGAGTCGCCGAAGTCGCTCCATGTCTCTTTGAAAGCTTCTGTCTATCACTTCCAATAAGCAATGAGACGTGACCAAATTTTGGCAAATCTTCCCCAGTTACACCAAGTGCTTCATAAATTTGTAATTGGCGACAAGTATTATTTAAATGCTCATCAGCTCTAAAAACATGAGTCATTCCCATCTTATGATCATCAATCACACAACAGAAATTATAAACAGGCATGCCATTAGCCCTTAAGATAACAAAGTCCCCGACCATATCTTCAGGAAAAGTTACTTCTCCTCTCACAAGATCATTGAATGTCCATTTCTTACCTGGGTTTTTAAATCTAATAACGTGCTCTTCACCGGCCTCAATTCTCTTCTTTGCTTCAGAAAGGTCAAAATCTCTATACTTCCCATGGTAAGTGTGTGGAGCTTTCTTTTCAGCATTCGCTTTTTCTGTAAGTTTTTCGAGTTCTTTCATTGTTAAAAAACAAGGATAAGCAAGTCCTCTTTCAACAAAGTCCCATGCAATATCTTTGTACATCTGCATTCTTTCACTCTGCCTGTATGGACCCAAATTACCACCAACATCTGGACCTTCATCATGATTTATTCCAAGCCACTTAAGGTCTCCAATTTGCGCTTCTTCATATTCACGCTTTGATCTTTCAAGGTCTGTGTCTTCTACACGAAGAATATATTGTCCACCATGTGCCTTAGCAAAGAGGTAGCTATAAAGAGCTGTTCTTGCTCCACCGATGTGAAGGTAGCCTGTTGGGGAGGGTGCAAAACGTACACGAACTGTCATATCTTTTCCTATTTCTTTTTAAAAGACCATGTGTCTTTCAAAGTCATAATTCTATTAAATACTAATTTCTCTGAAGTTGAATCTTGATCAAGAATAAAATATCCCTGTCTTTCAAATTGATAGCGTTCACCAATTTTTGCTGTTTTAATTGATGGCTCAACAACTGATTCAACTGTGATCATGGCCTCAGGATTTAAAAATTCTTTATAATCTTTTTCTTTATCACCCATCGGATTAGAAACCGTGAAAAGTCGATCAACAAGTCGATTCTCAACTTTAATCCCTTCACTAGCACTTACCCAATTAATAATCCCTTTAACCTTTGGAAAACCTTCTGGCTTCACACCACCAAATGTTTCAGGAAAGTGTGTTGCTCTAATCTCAACAACTTCACCATCATCGTTCTTAATAATTTCATCACACTTTATGACATAAGAGTATTTAAGACGAACATATCCTTCTGGCTTTAATCTAAAAAACTTCTTAGGAGCATCCTCCATAAAGTCAGACTTCTCAATATAGATCTCTCTCGTCATTGGCACCAACCTCTTTCCATAGTCTGGATCCTTTGGATGGTAGTCCGCTTCTATCTTCTGAATATGACCTTCTTCCCAAGAAGTGATCACTACTTTTAGAGGTTCAATAACACCAAAGATCCTAGGACAAACTGGACCAAGGTCATCTCGAACAATATTTTCCAAAGTCTCTAGAGTAATTGTCGAGTCTTTCTTAGTTACACCAATTTGATCAGCAAAAGCTCTAATGGCCTCAGGTCTAAAGCCACGACGTCTGATACCTTTTAATGTCGGAAGTCTTGGATCATCCCAGCCCCAAGCATGCCCTTCTTCAATAAGTGCTCTTAAATATCTCTTTGAAACAACTGTATACTCAAGATTAAGAGGTGCAAATTCAGTTTGATATGGACGTGATGTCTTTGTGTGCTTGGTCGTAAAGTAGTCTTTAAGAGTATCAAGGGTCCAATCATAGAATCTTCTATTATCTTGAAACTCGACGGTACAAAGTGAGTGAGTTATATCTTCAATCATATCCTCTAGGCAATGAGCAAAGTCATACATCGGGTAGACGTTCCACTTATCACCAGTCATTGGATGTTTTTTCTTTAGGACACGATAAATAACAGGATCCCTCATAACAATGAAAGGAGAGCACATATCAATCTTCGCACGAAGAGTCATTTTCCCTTCATCCACTTCTCCATTCTTCATCTTTTCAAACAACTCTATATTTTCTTCCGGAGAGCGATCACGATATGGAGAATTTTTTCCAGGCTCTTTTAAACTTCCTCGATACTCTCTCATTTGATCAGCATCAAGCTCACAAACGTAAGCTTTACCTAACTTGATCAGCTCAAGTGCACACTCATATAATTCATCAAAGTAATTTGAAGCAAAAAGCGCTTCTTCTCCAAATTCAAAACCAAGCCACTTAACATCTTCCTGAATTGAGTCGATATATTCTTTTTTCTCTTTTGCAGGATTTGTATCATCAAAACGTAAATTACATTTAGCATCGAATCCCCTTGCACCATATTCTTTAGCCAGACCGAAGTTTAAACAAATCGATTTTGCATGACCTATATGTAGGTAGCCATTTGGTTCAGGTGGAAATCTGGTATAAACACGTTTACCATGTTTATCGTTTTTCAGATCTTCATCGATAATATTTTTAATAAAGTTTGAGCGTGACTCAGACGCCTCTGAGTTAGTTTCCGACATATACATTCCTCAATTTAAACAATGAGTATATGTTAACAGAAAGAGCCTTTATCGACTATATCATTCAACAACTTAATGCGCAGCGCTACTCAATTTTTTGAGCTTGAGCATAACCATAAATATAAATATTTCCATCAACCTGCTTTTTTCGTCCACGAGAAGTCACTTTATACTTCAACTCACCGTCATGAGTGACATGATGAACGGAATAAAATGGAATATTGCACTCCATTAGTCGAAAAAGAGAGCGATCCATTTGCTCAAGGTCATCTTTCCAAATATTCTCTCTTAACGAGTCAAAAATAATTGGCTGCTCAGTTGGTTGACGATAAATGACAAAGAGCTCAGGATCCCAATATGTTATGCCCTCTTCAACATTCGTTTCCCAATAACCAGAAAGATCATAATAGTTATTCTCCCCTAGAAGTTCTTTTATGAGATTAATCTCAGAATGGCTATGAATAATAGGCGCTGTTTCATTTGTTGAAAGATCTTTAAAAGGAAGATCCTCTTTCGTTATTGAATCAGAATTATCGAAAGAGTTTTCATTTGAAAAATGCTCAGAAATTGATTTTTCTAATAAGTTTGTACGATAGGGATCGATTACATCGTAGATGCGAATAAGTGTACTAACTTTAAGATCGACTTCACCGTTTTCAATACGCTGGTAAGTACGAAGAGACACTTCAAGCTTTTTAGCTATCTCGGATTGCCTTATGCCATTCTTCGACCTAATTGCCTTAATGTTGTAGAGCAATGAATTGAGAATTTTCTTATTTTTCATTTTCTTATACATACTTAATATAGGGACTATAATCCACTGAATTTATTTACAAACAAGTCCTAGTGTCATTATATGGCGGTGACACATGGCCATAAATTAAGTTTTCTTAACACTTCTTAAGTAAAATAAAAGTAAGCGTAATTACTGACGACTACGGATGTGATGATAAAGATAAGCAAAGGACCAAAGCCCAGAAATGATTAAGTGACTGAAAACAACCCCTCGTCTTAAGGTTTGATCATTAAGTACCTGAATTAAATAACCCGTAAAGACCATTAAAACAAAGCTAATAATAAGAATAATCCCCGAAGTTCTTAATCTTAGCATACCAGTGACAATTCTCTTGTGCACATGATCGCGATAGAACATACCAATTGTGAAAACAAGTAATGGCACCAACAGTATGTGAAGCTTTTGTAGGTAGGGTGTGACAGGGTGCATCTCTTCGCCCCAGTCTCCTTCGACAGTAAAAAAATAGCGAAAAATAAAATAGACGATACTTGTTATAAGAATCGTATAATTTGATATATGAACAAGTTTTTTATCATTTTCCATCTTGAGTCATTTTTACATCTAAATAAAGAGCTAGAAAAGATAGAAACTTTGTCGAGCGAACAGTTAAAGTTGCTCCAGAGATAGAGTCAACATTTTCAATATTTTTCAAAGAGCGACCCTTGAATATCTGATACCAAATATTAGGTGCGATATATTCTTTGGGTTCATTGAATCTTAACACTTCTATTTTCTTTAACGTATTACTTTGATTTTCAAGAAGTATATATTGTTTATGAGTCCTAACGAGGTCATTTAAGACATAGAGACGAGAAAAATCATTTTTACATTTTTTTAAATAGTATGAATAATACTTTTCGATCGTTCGATCAGGAAACTTTGAACGTAAAAACTCTTTATCTTTCTCACTTAGAAAATAACTCTTTGTTTTGATTTCGCAGTCTGGAAACTTTTTTTGTAAATTCGTTATGACTCCAGCAAAGCTATAAAATGAAAAAAAGGTAGCGAAAATAATTCCACTACCTCTTCTCTTAGTCACAAGGAGCGCTAAGGATGAGAACATCCCTAGCACATATGGTATATTTAAATTTAGTATTGCCATCCAAGTCCAAAATTCACTTGATCAAAACCACTATCTGCTTCATTAGACTTTTTCATGTAGTCTAACTTAAAGCTAAGAGCAGGTACTGGTTTATAAGCAACTCCATAAGTAATATTTGACATATCCTTAGAATTATCAGCAGTAACACTCCCTGAAACTTCATCAAAAAGATTAACTACTTCATATCGTACATAGGGAGAGATAACATATCCTTTACCATGGGTTAGATCATAAGAAAGATCAACATAGTAACCTGTTTGCTTATCTGATATAGAATTACCTGTTACAGAGGAAATTTCAGCTCCTTCAATATCACTCATCGCATAGACAGCTCTAGCTGCAAGAGCATTTTTCCTGTACTCAGCATGAACTTCATAAATATTATGATTGTAACCATTAGCCTTTAAACCATTAGTTTTACCAACATAAGCTGTTGCACCAAAGTCTAGGCCAAAGTTTGTCTTGTAATCAGCTCTGGCAAGATAAGATAAGTTCCCCCCTTTAGCTTTTGCACCTTTTTGGCGTCCATTTCTAACTGAGCCACTATTAAAATCATCCGCATCCATTGAATTTAGAACAAATAATTTATAACTAAACGAACCCTGATTTCCATAGAGGCCAACTCCGTTTTGTCTCCAAGTTGATGGAATAATGGAAGATGTCAGCTCAGGTCTCTTTACACCAATATATGTTGGAGGCTCATGCATTTCATTAATAAATCCAATCGGCGTTAAAAGTAGACCAGCTTTGAAATTTAAAAGGTCACTATGGTTATAGTTTACTTCAATCATCTCAGTGAAAACTTCATTAGCATGTTCAATTTCAATCTCGGTTAAAACACTCCACTTTTCGTTATACTTATAACCAACATAGATTACATTTCTGAGAGTATCCCACTGCGCTCCAGGAGCCTTGTTACTTGCAGCGCCACTTTCATCTTCACTTGCATAATCTTCATAAATGATTTCTGCGTAACCGCCAAAAGATAATTTATCACTAATAGTCGAAACTTTTCTGGCCTTTAATTCTTGTACTTCAGAAGCAAGTACATCTAATTTATTTTGTAAATCAGCATTTGTCGCTGCGTTTGCACTAAGTGCAAGACCTAAAGTCAGTAAAGCCGTCGTTGCAGTCTTTTGCATTTTAATCACTCCTTAGCGTGTATTTAGTCAACAATAAATAGTATGAAGACACAAGTTTGAGTTGTCAAACATATTTTTCACCACTAAAACATAATCAACTTTATCTATTTAAGATCCTCCTTTTCAAAAATTTAGATAAGGATTTCTTGTAAGCAACAAGTAAATTCCCTCTCTAAAAATCTAGGGAAAATTATAAAAGTTAAAATAGCCGAGAACGAACAAGAAGAAATAAAAAAGTTAGACACTAAAACACTAGCAACATTTTTAAAACTCGATACTCGACATTTGGATAAGTATAAGCTCTGTCCGGTAACCTAAATTTTTATTTTATGAATAAACCGTAAAGTTAATTAAAACATAAAAAATTAGATGAGCGTAAAACACAGGACAAAACCGTTAGAGGTTAAACGGTTTAATTCAGTTATTTGAAAATACCAAGGCCATGATCTATTTAAAAAATATTAATTAGTAGGTGACAGATTCACTTCCTTTTTTCATAATTAAGTGAGCACTATTACAAGGAAGTAATTTTGAAGACAACACAAAACACACAAGCAAGCGACATTAACTTTAAGGACAAACTAAACTTTTCCAATTTACTTGAAAAAAACCAAAAGAAACTAGGAAAAAGTCCTGTTTCTAATCTGATCAAGTCAACAAAGCAAACAGTCATTGAAACAGAAAGAAATACACCTCGTAATGATCTCTTACTCAATGATAAGCTCTCTAGAATTGAAGGGCTCGTTCAATCATTGATCATTAATCAGCACAATTTGAAGGATCAGATGTCTAATCAGATTGAACACAGAATAGAAGTAAAAGATCATTCTAAATTTGATTTTAAAGGATTGATCCAAAGTATTTTATTAGTCACGACTCTTGCTATTTCAGTTCTAGCAATCATTAAAAATGAAGCGCCTAAAAAACTTCAGCAAGAAAAGCCAAGCCAGACGATGACGATAGAACAACCGAAGATAACAAAGTACTATCTAACAAAGTATATAAATCTTAGAGCTAGACCATCAACAAAAGGTGAAGTTCTAATCGTCTTACCAATCAATGGTCTTATTGAAAAAGTTGAAAACAAAGGTAACTGGACAAAAGTAAAATACAAAGACTTCACCGCTGGCACTGAGTTCAGCGGATGGATATGGGGTACTAACTTTAAAAAATACAATTAAGGCGATAAAGCGCAGTCAATAGCATTGATAAATCCAAAGTAACATGTTCCTGGCTGCGATACTCCATTTCCAGATCCTGTAGCTGTTTGAATGAGGGCTCCGTTGTAATCTGAAAAAACATCTACATGCAGTCTTCCTGCAGAGCCACCACCAGGGATAGAACAAGATCCAGATCCACTAGCTGAATTTCCACCA
>CAWUIU010000046.1:0-13270 GCA_963922285.1 uncultured Oligoflexia bacterium
TAATAATGAAGTCATATATTACCTTATAAAAATATTTCTTGTGCTTTGTGCAATTTCTTATATGATACTTTCCATCTTCTTGAAGATAGACCCCCAACTTTTACCCATGGGTAAGATTGAAACTCAAAGTATAATCACTAGCTTTTGCAGTAAGTGAAAATAGAAATATTGGCAAAATTATTAAAGTTGTTACTAGCTTCATAAAGACTCATTTTTTAAAGGCTTCGTTATTAATCATTATTCTTATCGATTTGTTCCAGATATGAAAGAAAATTCATCAAACTGTACCTAACTATGCTTTATTAAAACCAGTCTGTTACCTTTAGTCCTAAATCCAAATAGGAGTAGAGATGAATAACTTTAGACTAGAAGAACCATTTGAAACTAAGCTCTCAAGACTCAAGGATCTTGTGAATCAATATATTATGCGTGATGTATGGATAAGAGATAGGCCCTTGGGACCTGTGACGGATTCCTTAAAAATAGCGGAGCATTTTAAGATAACTCATAAACATATTTTAAGAGCTATTGATAAGTGCAAAAATGAATTATCTATTGAGCCCAAATTTGGGCTCAATGAAAACTTCGTAGAAAACAAGTACTTAGGAGGGGAAAAAGGTAAAGAAAGAAAGTTGAGAAAAGTAGATATAACTGATGCCCGCGTTCAGAATGCGAGTCATTTTGTCGACGGAGCTTGCCCCTGCGGCATCGAAAATGAAGCAGGCGAGCCCTACTTGGTACCGTCACGCGGGCGTCAAAAAAACGCGCAGGTATAACCGGAGCTTTTGACGTCTAGCTGTGTGCGGACAGATTATGCTTGAAAGAGAAATTGTAGAACTCAAGAAACGACTTACGTGCGACGTGCTCCTTTGCAAACATCTCAGACCTAAAGGTCCTCGAGTTTACCGTAGTCATTAACTTCGTACATAGGGAGCTAACGCTGCATCATATTTTGCCTTTGGCAAAATGCTGCAGACGTTTTCCTGGCATTGTTGTTAAACAACATGCCAGTTATATAAAGAACTCAAAAAAAAGGGAGGCTAAAAGCCTCCCTGTTTTTTTTGAGTTACATCATGCCTGGCATACCGCCCATTCCGCCCATTCCACCGGCTGGCATAGCTGGCATTGGAGCGTCTTCCTTAGGAAGGTCAGCAATCATTGTTTCAGTAGTAAGCATAAGACCTGCTACTGAAGCAGCATTTTGAAGAGCTGATCTCGTTACTTTAGTTGGATCGATAATCCCTGCAGCAACTAAGTCTTCATATTTTTCTTCTCTAGCGTTAAATCCATAAGTGTCAGAGTTATTGTTCTTAACTTCGTTAACAACAACTGAACCTTCAAGACCAGCGTTAGTAGAGATTTGTCTCAATGGAGCTTCAACTGCTCTTTTGATGATTCTGATTCCAAACTCTTCTTCCTCATTCTCACCTTTAAGACCTTCAAGAACTTTTGCAGCTTTAACAAGAGCAGAACCACCACCTACAACGATTCCTTCTTCTACAGCAGCTCTTGTAGCATTTAGAGCATCTTCAACTCTATCTTTTTTCTCTTTCATTTCTGTTTCTGTTGGAGCACCAACATTGATAACAGCTACACCACCTGCAAGCTTAGCAAGTCTTTCTTGTAACTTTTCTCTGTCATAGTCAGAAGAAGTTTCTTCGATCTGAGTTCTGATTTGAGCAACTCTTGCATCAACCTCGGTCTTATCCCCAGCACCATCAACAATTGTTGTATTTTCTTTATCAATAGAGATTTTCTTAGCTGTTCCTAAGTGTGGAAGATCAGCAGTCTCAAGACTCATTCCAAGCTCTTCAGAAATTACTGTTCCACCTGTTAGAGTAGCAATATCCTTAAGCATCTCTTTTCTTCTATCACCAAAACCTGGAGCTTTAACAGCTGCAACGTTTAGAACACCTCTAAGCTTATTAACAACAAGTGTCGTTAGAGCTTCGTTCTCAACATCTTCAGCGATAATAACTAATGGCTTTCCAGTTCCTCTTGCTTTCTCAAGAATTGGAAGAAGTTCTTGCATGTTTGATACTTTCTTATCAGTGATTAGAATAAGAGCATCATCAAAAGAAGCTTCCATTTTTTCTGGATTAGTTACAAAGTATGGAGATAAGTAACCTCTATCAAATTGCATACCTTCAACAACATCTAGAGTTGTTTCAGCAGTCTTACTTTCTTCGATAGTGATAACACCTTCGTTTCCAACTTTTTCCATTGCTTCTGATAAAAGTTTACCAATTTCTTTATCGTTATTCGCAGAGATCGTACCAACTTGCTCGATTTCTTCAGAAGTTTTAATTTCCTTTGAAACGTTCTTTAGCTCTGCTACAACTTTTTCAACGGCCTTATCAATTCCTCTTTTAAGATCCATTGGATTGTGACCAGCAGTTACAAGCTTAACACCTTCAGTGTAAACCGCTTGCGCAAGAACTGTAGCCGTCGTTGTACCGTCTCCAGCATCTTCGTTGGTCTTTTGCGCAACTTCCTTAACCATTTGTGCACCCATATTTGCAAAGTTATTCTCTAACTCAATTTCCTTTGCAACAGAAACACCATCT
The DNA here is from genome assembly GCA_963922285.1 of uncultured Oligoflexia bacterium. GTDB lineage: Bacteria > Bdellovibrionota > Bacteriovoracia > Bacteriovoracales > Bacteriovoracaceae > Halobacteriovorax_A. The sequence continues at coordinate 2,568 of CAWUIU010000046.1, forward strand.
TTAGTGATGTGTGGAGCACCAAAAGACTTTTGGATAACAACGTTTCTACCCTTTGGACCAAGGGTAACTCTAACTGCATTTGCAAGTTGATTAACACCATCAAGGATTAGTCCTCTTGCTTCTTCGCTATATTTTAATTCTTTAGCCATTTTAATTCTCCTATTAGTTTAAAATTCCAAAAATATCATCTTCTTTCATAATTAAGTAATCAACACCTTCAACTTTTACATCTGTACCAGAATATTTACCGAAAATTACCTTATCACCGTTTTTAACAGTTAGTTTTGCATACTCTCCATTATCAAGCCTGTGTCCAGGACCAACAGCAACGATTTCACCTTGAGCAGGCTTCTCTTTATTATTATCTGGAATAATGATTCCACCAGCAGTTGTTGTCTCTTCTTCAAGTCTCTTAACTAAAACTCTGTCATTTAATGGTTGTACTTGCATAACGCCTCCAATTATTTTTTTATTTATATCGATGTTTAAATAAATTTATACATGTAATTTAGTATCGATTGGGCCAACGTCAAGGTTCATCGAGGCATTTTTTTTAAATAAATTAATGACTCGCCTAGTCTTACTTGGTAAACTACTGAAAGTATGAAGACAGCAATCAAAAGATTCCGAGACAGGCTGGTGGCAAATGAGGCAAATGAAGAGAAGACATATCTCTTCATCACCATGGCTACAGGGGTTTTTGCCGCCATCATTGCTGTTTCCATCTTTGAATTCGCTGAATATCTAAAAGGTATATTTACAACTAATCAAACTTTTACGTCTAAGTCATTCTTACTCGGCGGCCTTTCCATCTTTGTGGCAGGTTGGTTTACCACAAGAAAATTTCCATTTACTGCCGGCTCGGGAATTCCAAATGTCCGTATTGCTCTAGCTGTTTATAATGGTAGAATCCGAATTGGTTCAACAATAGCCAAATACTTAACGACACTTTTCACAGTAGCCTCAGGAGTTTCTCTTGGACATGTGGGGCCAGCTGTTACCACAGCCTCTGGCTTAGGATCATGGCTTGGAGAGAGCTTTCATTTATCTAAAAAGAGAATTAAAGCGTTAGTAGCAGTTGGTTCAGCTGGAGCAATTTCAGCAGGCTTTAATACACCAATCACAGCTGTTGTTTTTACACTTGAAGAAATCGTTGGAAATCTAAATGCAAAAATTCTTGGATCAATCGTTATCTCCAGCGTCGTAGCATCTATTACCGCTCAATTCTTAACAGGTAACGAGCCTCTTTTCACTCAACTCTATTATAAGCTCAACGATAATCGCGAATTGATATTTTATCTTATCATTGGTGCAATATCCGGTGTAACAGGCCCACTTTGGATGAATTCAGTACTTGCCCTTAGAAAATTTAATCGTACTCATATGGCCAATCACCGTCTTAGCTTTATAATGATAGCTTTTTGCTGTGTTGGCTTGGTTTCATTCATACATCCAGGAATACTAGGCAGCGGCCAAAGAACGCTAGAAGAAACACTACTCTCATTAATTCTTGATCCAAGAATTCTTGTAACTTTATTCTTGCTAAAATTCATACTTACTTCACTTTGTTATTCCACAGGAATGAGTGGAGGACTTTTTATGCCCACACTTTTAATGGGGGCGACGCTTGGAAGTATTATTGGTTCATTTGCAGGTGCACTCTTTCCTGAAATAACCTCGAATACAGGTGCATATGCCCTTGTTGGAATGGGCGCATTTTTTGTGACTGTTATGAGAGCACCTTTCACTTCAGTTATGCTCGTCTTCGAATTGACGAGAGATTATAATGTCATGCTTCCTTTGATGATAGCAAATGTTGTAGCATTTAAAATTTCAACATACTTTGGCAATACTTCTATCTATGAGAAGATTTCCGAACAAGACGGAATTCATCTACCTACAGAAGATGATAACGAAGCCCTTGAGTCTCTTCCTGTAGAAGACTCAATGATTAAAGATGTCGTAAGCTTGAATGCCACTCTAAATGTCGCTGATATTTATGAACAAATCAAAGACTCAAAGATTACAGGATTTCCCGTTCTTCGCTCTGGTCGACTAATTGGCATGATTTCAAAAGCTGAAATCTTAAGTAATTATACAAAGAAAAACCTTGATAAAAAACTTGACTCACTTTGTGAAAAGAAGGTTATTAAAATCTATCCTGATCAGTCTCTACACGTTGCTTTTCATAGGCTTAAACGTTTCCAAATATCTAGACTACCAGTTGTTTCAAGACTTGATGACAAAAGACTTGTCGGTATTATTACGGCTAAAGAAATTGTAGAATCTTTTGGATATAAAATTCAAGAACAGAACAAAAAAGAATAAAAAAAGCCAGCATCTTGCTGGCTTCCGTCAAACCAAAATACAAGTATAGTCATGATCAATGCATATCTGATTCCAGACTTGTCAAACCAATAACTCTCGATCTTTTCCCCCGAAACATCGACTCGTATTCTATTGTAGGCCTAGGCTGTTAAGCTCGAGTATTTACACTTTTCAAAATTACAAATAACACCTTCATCATAGGACTTTACTACTTTCATAGGCGCTTCATAATCCTGCAAAAGGACCAAGATCATACTCTCTTTGGCAAAGGCATCTTTAGCAAAACCTGCTAATAATAAAATAAGAAATAGATTTCTCATTAAGTTCTCCAAGACTGATGGGAACTTATACATCATTCATACGCGACGCACAAACAATATTTTTTCGAGTGGTGATTATTACAAAAAAGCCCGCAAAAGCGGGCTAAATATCTAATATTATGTATATAAATTAGAAAGATTTAATAAAGATGACGTCATCAGATTGAGCACCTACTGTTGGTACGGTCTCACCTGTAAGCTTCATTTGCTTAAATGTTTCTTCAAACTTTTTAGGGATAACCGCATCTTTTGAAATAACGATTCTAGCAGACCCGATCATTCCTTTACCCTTACGGATATAATTTCTAAGAAGTCTAGGAGGGACATCCTCTTTAACTTTTGATCCCTTAACATAATCTAGGGCCATTACATTCAAAGAAAATAAAGGCGCGATAGCTAATGATAATAATATTTTTTTCATAATTATCTCCCTATTATAGTAATTGCCAGACATAAGAGAAAGATCCTCTAACTTCAGCATAATTTACAGTTTCGCCATCAATGTCTTGCTCATGATTTGAGGCATCGAGCTTAAGAGCGAGACTGTCATTTGGTTTATACACAACACCAATCGTTTGCTTCGTAAACTTACCGTCATCAGCAAGTCCCGCTTCCTTATCTCCACCGTCTTTCTTATAAGCGATAGTTTCCGGATTCTCATAGTAGTCCCACTGAATATATGGCGTCCATTCACCTGACTTCGTCATAATTGAGTAACCAGTTCTAACGTACCAAGTTTTTACTTTATAGTTTACAGATGTATTCGTTGTACAAGTTGCAATCGCTGCACCATCACAGAATCTAGCGAGCTGTCTATCATTCAAACCTGTAGTTTGAATTTTTTGAACTTTAGCCGCATCTCTAATAGCATCATGATCAGCTTGATAGTAAGCAAATTGAAAAGTAAGTGCCTTTCTCTTTAACTCAGTATAGAACCCAAGAACTTCATACTTATCTTCTGCCATCCAGTTAAGGACACCACCATCAGGAGATCCCTCTTCATCACCTTTTGAAGGAGCTGCTTTATGAGAAAGATAAAAAGATGTTCCTAGCGTCCATTCAAAATCGTCTCCATAAAGAGTGTACCTAACATCTCCACCAAGAGGAATTTCACTTCCCGCTCTCTCATCGTTACCAGTTGATAGAGAATAGTATAGTGTTCCTTCGCCTAAGTCCTTTTCCCCATGGAACATGAAATTGGTCGTTCTCGTTAGTAGTAAGTGATCACCATCAAAAAGCTCTGGTGCCTCAATCCCAATATATGTTGGAACTGCATCTAATCTTTCATTATAAAGACCAAACTTACGATACATTTTACCAATTCTTGCCTTAAGATAGTCACCCTTTAACTTTGATTCAACCCAAGCATTTGACATTGTAACAGAATCTTCAGACGCATCAATATTTAAAAATGAAGAATACTTTCCAGTCGTATTCTTAACCATAAACTTAACGTTTGGCGTTTGGAACTCATGAGCATTTTCTACTCTCGTTACCTGCCCCTCAGTCGTACCATTACCACCTGATCTTGTTGGTGTCTTCTCAACTTTCTCTACATAACCTTCGACATATCCGTAAATCGAAGTGTTACTTTTTGCTGCCATAACTCCACTAGAAAGTGTACAGATTGCAGCAAAGCTCATTAGCTTTTTCATTTAACTCTCCTGAATAAATTTATTATCAATATTTTATATTCAATAGAAAGTTAAACAAGTAAATTTCACTTGAGTTAATCACTTTTTTTTAACGCTCGAAGGATCTTCTTGAGAAGTACTCTCGATTTTGCGGTGCAAGAATCATAATAAAGAAAATCCAACAGCCACCAAATTCGAGAATCTCACCTTTCTTATGCCCAGGAATACTCTGAGCGAGAAAGAAGAGAATGAGGTAGGCAACGATATGAGTAATTTTAGGAATTGGAATTGCAAATTTATTGACAATATTTCTTATCTTTTCAACTTTACGATAAAGAATCGGCAAAATCAGGAAGTAAAAAGCAATACAAATTCCTAATGTTAGACCAAAGACTAGCTTATTGATTTTCGTTTCACCAAATTTTAAATTGTGAAGATTAGTCTCACATTGGGTATTGTAGGTACAAAACCACTGAGGTGTTTGCCATTTGAATATTCTCTGGCCCCAACTTATTTCTTCCCCTACACCAAATAAGAAAACAAAGGCCATTGCGATTAAGCCAATAATAAACCAAGGCTCTCGAAATTTACGAAGAATCTTAGCTCGATAAACACATGTACACATACCTAGAAAAAGTGCGACAACAGTAGCCCACTCAAGGAATCCATCTTCTCTTGTATAAACAGCCTGGTAGTAATCCAGATTCACATGAGAGATGACCACTCCAGCAATGATAACTACGAATGCAAAGACAAAAAGTATTTTTTCACTAGTACGCATTTTAAATGATTCAATCAAGCTCTCTTCCTCGACAAGACTTAACTACCCAAGTCATTAAACATATTTATTCTTGCTTGATGACGTCCGCCCTCAAACTCTGTATCCAACCAGGCACTTATCATAGCTTTAATTTCATCAATTGTCGAAACACGGGCACCAAGACAGAGAACATTTGCATTGTTATGCTGCTTAGCCAATGTCGCCTCCTCTACGCTTTTGCAAAGTGCAGCCCTCACTCCCTTAAAGCGATTTGCAACCATTGAAACACCAATTCCTGAACCACACATCAATATGCCAAACCCATCATTTGCCTGCACCTCTTTTGCTAGTTGAGAAGCATATTTTGGGTAGTGAACCGAGTCTGTTGAGTCTGTTCCGAGGTTGATGACTTCGAGGTCACGAGATTTAAGAAATTCTATAACTTCGCTTTTAATTTCTGCTGCTGCGTGGTCGTTGGCTAGGTAGATTTTTTTCATAGTTCTTCTCCAGTTCGAAGTGCCCTCCTAGCTGACCATCCTGGTCAGCTCCCAGGGCTGTTCAGCATCATTTAGCTTCATGCTAAATGCTGCTTCCAGTGCTTTCTGGTGCCAAAAACAAAAAAGGGAGGCTTTAGCCTCCCCTTATTTTTACGGCGAAGCCGTTAGTATCTGTAATGGTCTGGTTTGTATGGACCTTCTACTGGTACATTTAAGTACTCAGCTTGAACACTAGTTAGAGTATCACATTCAACATTGATTCTCTCTAAGTGAAGTCTTGCAACCTTTTCATCTAAGTGCTTAGGAAGCATGTATACTTTATTTTCGTATTTTGATGCATTTTCCCAAAGCTCAAGTTGTGCCATAACCTGATTAGTGAATGAGTTAGACATAACAAATGAAGGGTGACCTGTTGCACACCCAAGGTTAACTAAACGACCTTGAGCAAGAAGAATAATTCTTCTTCCATCTTTTGCTGTATACATATCAACCTGTGGCTTAATATTATCTTCTTCATAGTTATCATGTAAGTGCTTAATGTTGATCTCTGAATCAAAGTGACCAATATTACAAACAATTGCACCGTCTCTCATTGCATCTAAGTGACCAGCGTTAATGACGTCTAAACAACCTGTTGTCGTAACGAAGATATCACCTTCTTTACATGCTTTTTCCATTTTCATTACTTCAAAACCTTCCATTGCAGCTTGAAGCGCACAAATTGGATCGATTTCTGTAACGATAACTCTTGCTCCAAGTCCTTTAAAAGACTGTGCAGAACCTTTACCAACATCACCATAACCAACAACAACAGCAGTCTTACCCGCGATCATTACGTCAGTTGCTCTCTTGATTCCATCAACAAGTGATTCTCTACATCCGTAAAGGTTATCAAACTTAGACTTTGTAACAGAGTCATTAATATTAATTGCTGGCATCTTAAGAGTACCTTTCTCAACTCTTTCATATAATCTATGAACACCAGTTGTTGTTTCTTCTGATAAACCTTTGATTCCATCGATTAGCTCAGGATATTTATCGTGAACCATATTCGTTAAATCTCCACCATCATCAAGAATCATATTTAGCGCTGAACCATCTGCCCACTTAAGAGTTTGCTCAATACACCAGTCAAATTCTTCTTCAGTCATTCCCTTCCATGCAAATACAGGAATTCCAGCAGCAGCCATAGCAGCAGCAGCCTGATCTTGAGTAGAATAGATATTACAAGATGACCATCTTACCTCTGCTCCTAACTCAACAAGAGTTTCCATTAGTACTGCAGTCTGAATCGTCATATGAAGACAACCAGCAATTCTCGCACCTTTAAGTGGCTTAGAAGCACCAAATTCTTTTCTTAGTGACATTAAACCTGGCATTTCAGATTCAGCGATACTGATTTCTTTTCTCCCCCAATCTGCTAGAGAGATATCTTTTACTTTGTAGTCAGTGAAACTCATAAATTCCTCTTTTGTTATGTACTCACGTTATTTAAAAATATTTGCCAAATGATACTGTTAGAAGCCCTTTAAGTCCACCTAATACTGGTCTGTACCAGAGCAAGAAACCCAGTCATTACCTAGACCAAATGAATCATCGCAGCTAGTCATTAGATTCGTTAAGCTCGACCCACCGTCACTAAAATTAGCCTCTATCCAAGATTCACCACTAGGAAGCGAGCAGTCCCAAACTTCATCACCTGAAAATGAAATAGCAGACACACTACTAGGAACTGTTGGAGTAGTCGCTGAAGAAACGTCACTATAATATTCTCCTGAACTTGCCGCTAAGCCAGAATCAGGATCATCTCCTAGCCATGAAAATATGCTATTAAAATTATGAGTCGTTGTTCCATCATAAAAATTCATATTTAATTTAGAAGATCCGTCACCCAGGGCCAAAGTTTCTAGTGACGATGCCTCTAAGATTTGGGCCTTTGTATAAAATGAATCAGCAAAAGTTTGGGTATCTGAACCAAAGACATATGTACCCTTTCGATAACCAGACATCTCGATAGTACTCGGCTGCTGAGTTAGACTTAAATTCATATTGTAGCTATTTGCTGAACCATCAACAAAGTAATTTGTTGCTTGAAGTTGCTTACTCGTCCACTGACCAGAGCTATTTACAGCACCTGAAACACTAGCACTTGCCCCGTAAGACTCTGAGCCATCTGTTCCCGTGTATTTTGAAGAAAGGCTTGCTGACGAGCCGCTGTTTAGCTGAGATAGATATTCTGACTGAGTTGGACTTGCTGTTGTCCCATTAAAGCATGAAAATAGCTTAAAGTCTGAAACCCTGCCATCGGTAACCGTAATCTTCATCTTAACGACAGGTTCAGTATTCGAACCACTAGCATCAGGTAAATTAATAAGTTTTAAGTAATGAAATTCACCATCTGCGAGACTAGAGGGAATAATTTCTGTTGATGCCATTGCCTTTATATAACAAAGTATTCTATCTGGACTAGCAGCCTCATTCAATACATCTTTCAAGATTCCAGTTGTTTCACACATTGCCGTGCTATCACCTGTTCCGTATGTCGTAGTTCCAGCTGTCGATAAAACAACGCCATCTGCTGCAAGCTTATCGTAATTCGCCAGGGCTCTTGATAAAGACGAGGTTGATGATACGACTTCACCTGTTGCTGCAGGTATAACTGCCATCGCACCAGATGTGGTCGACAAGCTATCGTTTGAACTACTATCAGTTCCACACGAAATAGTAATTACTAATAAAAGTAAAACAATTGTTATCTTCATGACGACTCCTCTTTAATGGCACTTATTATAAGGCTATTAACTAATCCAATCATGACTCCGCGCAGGGTAAAAAGATTGCGTAATTATTACTTTTCTTATTTCATTTCAAATATTTAGGGATATAAGAGTGCGATGGGTGACTATACTAAATTAACTAATTCTCAAATCTCTGAGATCCTAAAGCTCTATTGTGATGATGAGCTTGTCTCCTTGCGCTCACTTTCCTTGGGAATCTCGAATTCAAATTATGATGTCAAAACAAACAAAGGCCATTACCTAATCAAGGTATCTAACGATAAAAATATTGATGAAGTAAAAGAGGAAATGAAAATCCTCAACCACCTTAGCGATCACGAATTTCCACACTCCCTTACTCCCCTAACGAGTAAAGACAACAAGAGTGTTTACGAGTATCAAGATTTCTATGGAGTTGTTTTTCCATTTGTTCAAGGAATTCCTCCAGGACCAAGTGATGATACTTGTTTTGAGATTGGTGCTGCTCTGGCAAAGCTACACAAGGTTAAATTTAAATCGGAACAACTAAGACCAGCTAAAGATGTTTCTTTTCCGCCAAAAGTTATTTTTGAATTTGTTAACTCTGATCAATGCCCTGAAGATTTTAAAAACACCTTCGACTCACTAATCGGCGATAGAGCGAATGATTATTTAAATGAAAATTTTGAAAGTGGTATCATCCATGGGGACTTATATTACGACAACACTCTCTTTGATAATAATCACCTTACTTACCTTTTAGACTTTGAGCAGAGTGGTATTGGCGAATTTATTTTTGATCTAGGAATTTCAATTTCTGGAAGCTGTCTTGAAAAAAGTCGAATATCAGAGAATTTAATTACCTCATATCTCAAAGGCTATGAGTCGATTAGACCACTCAGCGATAAAGAGCAGGAGTACCTTGACCTTTCGATCTACTGGGGACTTTTATCTATTTCCCTGTGGAGAATTAAAAGATTCACGACAGGTAACCTAAATCCTTACATGAAGGATAGCTATAAAGAACTTCTAAACAGAGGTCTTATTTTTAAATTAATGAGAAATTAAATATTGGAAATACTATGAATGTAAATGATGAAAAAATCTTCTTTGCCTCTTGCCCAATGGGTTGTGAGGAAATTCTTGAACAAGAAGCAAATAACTATGAACTATCACCTCGAATTAAAAAAGGTGGGATAAGCTTTAAAACTGATATTAAAACAGCTATTAGATTTCTAATGTCAACAAGAGTTGCCAGTAGAGTTTTTATGGAAGTCGGTTTTTTCTTTATTAATCATGAAAAAGAAATTTATAGAAAAGCTTCTGATATCGCATGGGAAGAGGTACTGACGACGAGAGATACTTTTAAAATCAACACCATATTGGATAGAGAGAGTAATAAGAAATACAAGAACTCAGTTTTCTTATCTCAAACACTTAAAGATGCTCTTGTTGATAGAATGAGAAAAGTTCATGGTAAAAGACCTAGCGTCGAACTCAAAACACCATCTCACTCTTTCCTTCAAAGAGTAGAGACGACATCAAAGTCTTCGAAAGTAATTCTTTATCTTGATCTCTGTGGGAAATCTCTCGATAAAAGAGGATATCGTAGTGGAGAACACTTCGCCCCGCTAAGAGAAAATTTAGCAGCGGCAATTCTCTTGGCATCAGACTGGGACAGCCAGAATGAATCTTTATATGAGCCAATGGTTGGTTCGGGTACAATTCTCATTGAAGCCATTATGCAGGCTTTAAATATTGAACCTACCTTTATAGAACTTAAAAATGTGAAACGTCCATTTAGCTTTACAAGACATCAATGGTTTCGCGATATGGACCTTCTCGATTGGTATCATGAACAAGTGGAAGATATTATTGATACGGCAAGAGCTAAAATTGCTAACATAGAACCTAATGCATTTTTTGCAAATGATATTGACGAAAGAAATATTAAACTAACAAAGAAACACTTAAGAAAGTGTTTTGGAAAAATTGATTTTGTCACTTTCACAAATAACAACTTTCTCAACATGAAGACATATCCAGATGTCGATGTAGTTTTTATGAACCCACCATACGGAAAACGTCTTGGTCAAGAAGATGATATCAAGCAACTGCACCATGACATCGGAGAAACTCTTAAGAATAATTTTAATGATACTCGTGCGTTTATTTTTACAATAAAAGATGATCTCCACAAAGAAATCCGGCTTAAAACAAGTTCAAAGAAGGCTTTCTTTAATGGAGATATTGAATGTCGATTACTTCAATATAATCTAAACTAGAAATTTTCAGTTAATTTCATTGCAAGACTAGGTAGTGAATACTTCATTAAAGCAGATGGGTTGACAACCTTATCACCATGCTTGTTAGACTTAGAAAAGAAATAAGAAGTGATATCAGGATCT
>CAWUIU010000047.1:0-13146 GCA_963922285.1 uncultured Oligoflexia bacterium
CAGCCCTCGTTGTTAAAGACTTCAGACGAATAAGCAGTACTCTTGAGAGCATTTCAAATAATATTGATAATAAAATTCAAAGAGATATTGAAGACATCAATCAGGATGTTGAATCGATCGCTACACTCAATCGTAAGATTAGAGAGCTTGAAGCGATTCATGAAGAGACTGGTGATCTTCGAGATCAAAGAGACAATGCCCTTAAAAATCTTTCGGAGAAGATAAAGGTACATACTTATCAAGATGAAAGAGGAAATTACGTTGTAACCTCCCCTGGTCTTGGTACTCTTGTAACAGCAGCTCAACATCAAAAACTAAAAGCCTATAACTTTGATAGTGCCCGTTCATCAAATGGTGTTGATGGTGCGATGGAAGTCTTTTATGAAGATCGTCCAGGTCAGCATGTCACGAAAAAAGTTAGACGCGGTTCTCTTGAAGCCGTAATTGGTGTTCGTAACGGCGAAGTTGAAGACCTAAAAGGAACTATCGATAAGATTGCTTATAATTTTATTAATTTTGTAAACGCAATCCATAGAAAAGGATTTGTTGGAAGATCAATTCAAACAGACCCTAATGGGAATCCTGTTGCACAAGATAGTAAAGGTAAAACTACCGGAATAGATTTCTTTAGGGCACCAACAAGTGTTAAAGGTGCAGCATCACAAATCGATCTAAGTGCTGATGTTAAGAGCGATCTATCAAATATTTCGACTGCTTTAAGTCCAAACTCTCCAGGTGATAACAGAGTTGCAATTGCTATTTCTAAACTTCAACATGAGAAAGTCATGGAAGAAGGGACAGCAACAATGGAAGAGGCTTTTCTAAAAACTATTGGAAAAGTTGGACTAGAGTCCGGAAAAGCACAGCTAGATGCTGAACAAGCTGAAGGTTTAATAGCTCAAGCAAAATCAATTAGAGAAAGAATTAGTGGTGTTTCAATAGATGAAGAAACAGCAAATATGGTGCGCTACCAGCATGCTTATGAAGCCTCTGCAAAGGTAATGCAAACTGCTAATGAAATGTTTGATACCGTCATTGGTATTAAAAGGTAATAGATGACAAGGGTCTCTGAGGGAAGCTCAGCTGCGAGCTTGAAATATTCACTGAATAAAGCCAAAGCGAAGATGGAAGATCTTCAACTCAAGGGTGCAACTTTAAAAAGTATGCGCCGCCCTTCAGATAATCCGGTTAGCAATGTTGAAGTCATGCAACTTAAAAGTGATGACAGTGACAATTCTCAATTTTTAAGAAACTCAGACTTTGCATTAATGCAGCTCAATGTCACAGAAAAGTCACTCGAACAGATTACTGATATTTTAGTTAAAGCTAAAGAATTGGCCATTGCACAATCTTCAGACCTCTACAATCCTGAAGTCAGAAAGAATGTAGCCAATGAAGTTATTCAAATGAAAAATATGATGCTAGGTCTTGCCAATAAAAGACTTGGACAACGTTATATTTTTGGTGGATTCAAAACTCTAGACCCACCGTTTGATAGCAACGGTAACTATAAAGGTGATAAGGGCCACATTACCCTAGAAGTCTCAAAGGATTTCTTTGTGCAAACGAACCTTAATGGTTCAGAAGTTTTCTATGTCGATGAAGGCTTTAAAAACGAGAGTGCAAACCCCCTGAAGGAGTTTCCGGAAATTAAGCGCCATCAGGAGTCTACAACTCCAAAAGATAATTCACGCGATCTTGCATCTATGAAAACTCTCGAGAGGGCAACAGGCCCTAGAGAAAACCTCTTCTCTTTACTTGAAACATTAGCTACGGCTCTTGAGAATAATGAGCCTGACGTTATCCAAAATCTACTAGAAAGGTTTGACACTGCGACATCAAGATTGATCACACTAAGAACTCGAGTTGGTTCTATTACTACGTCAGTTCAAAGTTCAAAGAATTCAATTGATTCTGACCGGATCGATAACGCGGAGAGAAGAAGTAAGCTCGTTGATGCAGATATTGCAGAATTGTTTTCAGAGCTAACAAAACAACAAGAAGTATTAAAGACAACATATAAATCAACACAAAACCTTTTGGACACAAATTTACTGGATTTCATGAGGTAACGTGCATAGGAAATAAATTCTTTTTACTGAAAGACTTTTTTTCTTGCTTTTCTTAGTCAGGAATAATATATGATGCATTACCAACCGAATCAGGAAGGTTCAAAACGAGGTAGAATATGCTAGTTTTAACACGGAAGCTTGGTGAAAGTATTGCAATAGACGATCACATCAAGATTGTTGTAGTACAGATAAAAGGTAAACAAGTTAGGCTTGGTATCAAAGCTCCGAAAGAAACAAAAATTCATCGAGAAGAGGTCTATAAATCGATTCAAGAGCAGAACGTAGAAGCGTCCAAAGCTTCTCCATCTGATTTGGCAGACTTAACAAAAAATCTTATGGGCGACGAAGATTAAGACTGTACTATTGAGAAATTTGAATCGCACCACACACGGCCACGCGTTATAATTAGAATTTTTTTCCGCTTGCTCTTTTGCCCCTACGGAATGTAGAATCTTAGGGGCAGAGGGATAGTTTAATTACCAACTATTTTTCTAGGGGAATTTGGAGGAACTAGTGAAAGTCAACACAACAAGATTTGGTGAATTAGAAGTAGAGAAAAAAGACGTTATCACCTTCACAGAAGGCATGCTGGGCTTTGAAGAATTAAAAGAATTCTTCGTAGTTGATCCAGGTGATCAGACATTAATCCTTTGGTTACAATCTGTTCAAGACAGTGAAGTAGCTTTCCCAATCATCGAACCAAGAATTTTTAAACCAGATTATAAAATCACGCTACTACCAATTGAACTAAACAGCTTAAAGCTTGAAGGTTTAAACGATGCAAGTGTGTATACAATCCTTACCATTCCAGGTGATGTACAACAGATGACTGCTAACATGAAAGCACCAATCATCATCAACAACAAAACTAAGAATGCTCGTCAGATCGTACTTCAAGATAACAAACTTGAAGTTAAATACGAAATGTACAATGAGCTTAAAAAATATATCGTTAGCTATCACTCAGATGACTCTAAGAGAACAAATGTAGAGCCAACTGCAACAGTACAACCTCAAGCAGAAACTACAACTACAACTGAAGCCCCAGCTAACACAATTAAAGAAAATCAATTATAAGACTTTCACAAATTAATAAATATTAAAGCCTCCATTACGGAGGCTTTTTTTATTCTATAATTATTTTTAAAATTATTTCTACGAATACTGAATTGTTGTTTCAGAAGCAGTCTTTGAAAGATTCATATACATTCCAGCCTCAGAGTTTAATGGATCAATTGAAAGAACTTTCTGCCATTCACTTTGAGCGTGAATTACATCTCCTCTACCATAGTAGAGAACTCCAAGTGCTATGCGTCCAGGTAAGTAGTCAGGGTGTTCGTTCTTGAGCTTAACAAGCTCATCATGAGATTTATTCAAGAAGCCTTTTTTAGCATAAACTTTAGCAATTTTTATTCTTGCCTCGAGATTCTCATGATCAAGTTGAATTGCCTTTGAATACTCTTGCAGTGCTTCATCAAAACGGTTGTAAGTTAAATAAAGCTCAGCAGTTTCATAATGCTTTAAAGAAAACTTTTTATTAATATGATCATCTGACAAAGAATCATCTTCAGTATTTCTTTTAACTCTTTGATTAACTTGGTTAAAAAGCTTTCTCGCCTCTTCATAGTAACCAATGTCGTTGTATAATACAGAAAGACTAACTGTTGCATCAGTATGGGCAGGGTCAACATCTAAAACTTTTTTAAATGCTTTTATAGCTTTTGAAATATCACCTTTAATATGAAAGATATTTGCCATCGAAAAAAGGGCCTCAATATTTTTTCCATCAGATTCAAGAACTTCTGAATAGATTGAAAGAGCCTTTTGAAAATTTTTATTATCAAAAGCTAGTTTCGCATCTTTTAACATCTGCTCATGTTCTAATGACTTTAACATAGAAGTGTCCTCTTAGATTTTAATCGATTTACAATCGTTAAGAACTTTTTCAGCTCTACTTTTTTCTTTACCTCTTAAAAGAGACTTCGTCTTATCAAAGGTACTTAGGCATAAGCCTTGATCTTTAGTTGCAAGACCAATTCTCATAAGTCTAATTGCTGCAATCGACTTCATTTCATAAGTTCTAAAGTTATCTAGAATTTTATTGTAACGAAACTTAGCAGAGTCATAATTCTCAGTTCTAAAATAAAAGTCTGCAATATACTTTTCTTTATCAACAAGCATTCTTCTACACTCTTCAATTTTGATATTTGCATCTTTCAAATACTCTGAATTTGGATATAAACTTTTTAACTCGTTAAAATACTTAACCGCTTGAACAGCTGGAGTAAGGTCACGATCAAATGTCTCTGGCCTTTGATTAAAATAGGACTCAGCGATTCGATAAAGAACATAATCTCTTTTTTGATGCTTTGGATGAAAATCTCTAAAAAGAATGTATGCTGCTGCAGACTCTTCATAACTTTCTTGCATAAAAAGAATATCTGCCAACATTAATTCCGCAAATGTTGAGTAATAACTATATGGATACTGAGATCTTAATGTATTAAGTTTTTCAGTGGCCATAATATATCTCTGATCTTTTACAAGATCCTGAGCTTCCTTATATAAAACTTCTGCTTCTGTTTTCCCCTGCGGTCTTTCAACAGCACAAGAGAAAATAAGAATTAATAATGATAACGCTATTAGTCTTAACACCATAACTCCAGTGATAATTTTTAGTTATCATACCACCAGGGCTTAATAATCGTCAAAGAAGCATAGTCACAAAAAAGAACTAAGTAGATGTATAGACGTCTTCAAAAATTTCTTGGAAGATAAGCTTGAGCGCTGCAGCAACCGGAATGGAAACGACCATTCCAACAGTACCTAATAACTGTGACCCAATAATAACGCTCGCAACAACGAGAACTGGGTGTAGATCAACAATTTTAGAAACAAGAATTGGAAAGATAATAGCAATATCAATCGCATTAGCTATCAAATATAGAAGAGCAACTGCACCAAGATTTGTTCCTCCGCCATACTCAGCGAGCACAAATAGTATACCAGGAATTGTTCCTATAACAGGTCCAAGATAAGGAATTACATTCGTTAATGCGGCCACTAATCCTAAAAGTAGTGCAAATCTAATATCGAGGATCAACAGACCTGATGTAATGATAGCTCCAAGAACACTTGCTTCAATAAACTTTGCAAGAATATAGTCTCCAAGCTGGCGATTAAATTGATAAGATAAATTATAAACCTTTTCAAAATATGTATTTGGTATCAACGACAAAAGCTTTCTCTTGAAATCTGGCAAATCTTTCAACATAAAAAACAGAAAAAGAGGAATGATAAAGACCCATTCAAGAGTACTCGCAAGAATATTCGGAGCACTTAAGAGAGCCGTACTTATTCCTTCCTCAATAAACGAAACTCCATCAGATAGATAATCCGTTTCTATCGCAAAGCCAGTAGAGTCTTCAATCGTCGCCTTCCACTCGACAATTTTACCACGAATATAATTTTGAACTTTTGGAATGTAATACTGAACATTTTTAATTTCAGAAGTTATCAACGGAATTATCTTTACAATTGGATAGATTGAAAAGAATAGGAATCCAATTAATATTGTAATCGATGCCATTGTTCGATTAAATCCAAACTTTAACAAGAATACCATTAATGGACTCAAGACAAGCGACAATACATACGTAAAAATTAAAGGTGATACCACTCTTGGAAACAGAAAGAAACCGATAATCACAAAAGCTATCAGAACAAAGAAAATGGCAATTCGAACTTTTTCTTTTGTACTTTTAATTCTTAGATCCTTTTTTTAATCTTATTATACTTATCTTTTAAAACTCTTAAATCTTGTGTAACGCCATAAAGTCTATTTGCGACAATTAAAGAAACCGACTGCAAAAGCTTAGAGGCAACAACTGGTCTCTCATAAATTAATCGATCAAGGTCTGGCTTAAATATTCCCAATAAAGTACAAGATGTCTTTGCAACAGCTGTAGCATTCCTTGAGTGCTTATCTTGCAAGAGTGCTAATTCACCAAAATAATCATTCGTTTCAAGAGTCACAACAACTCTTGACTGTACTTCAGTATCTTCTTGTGTAGTTGAATGATTTTTTTCAATACAAATATCAATATTTCCACTTTGTATGAAATAAAACCCTACACCCGAATCGTTTTCTTTAAATATGACCTCACCCTTATCAAAATCTCTCTTGTGTAATGACTTAGATAAATGCCATAGTTCTATATCTGAAAAGTTATCAAAAATTTTTAATTTTCTTAAAAATGAAACACTAGTATTCTTTCGTGATTTAAAAAAAGGATTAATTTGCCAAAAAAACTTAAGCATACTAACGTCAAGATTTTCTATACTTTTCGTTCCTTCAGACTTTACTACTTTCTCAAAAGACATTCCTAATCCTAATAAGTCGCAAGACTTTTTCTTTCAACCCAACCCGAAAATCGGTTTGGGTATGTAATAAAAAACCATCCATCATTACCCTTACTTACAATAAATTTTCTTCCTGCAGGTAATGTATCTATAACATCATAAATTTTGGATGGACCTTGATAAACTTCAATATCTTTTAAATTAATGGCATCGAGATACTCTTTGTCAAAGTAAATAACCTTAGAAAGAAATGGAACCTGCAAGAATAAGCAAATACATATCGTTAATAGAATGGACTTAACTTTTAGCTTATTTATAATAAAAACGATCAGAATACTTAAGACAAGCCCAGCGCTAAGGTAAACTCCTGCATTAAGAGATAGAAACCCAGTCATAAATGACTCTTTAAAAGTGTAACTCTCAGTCTTTACAGAAAGTCGAGCTTCAACAGTCTTTATATTCTTATAGAGCGCTGGATGAGTAAAATCCTTCTTTTTTGCGATCTCAAAATTGTAGCGCGCAGCAGGATATTTCCCTTCAGCAGCTTGTATTGACCCTAGATTATAGTGAAATAGACCTTCAGGTATTTTGCTCTTGATATTTAAGAGAGTATCCCTTGCTTGTTCAAAATTTTTCTCCACAAAGGACTGCTCTAATTTTTTTAATGAATCAGTTATGATAGTATTATCCATAAGATAATTATACTTCTAGCTTCAAAGATTTCAAGCTAGTACGCTTCTTCCAACAAAAAGGAATGGTAATGGAAATTCACGTTACAAATGACAAAATACAAGAGTACTCAAATAAGTTATTCACAGAAATTCTTGCTGAACAAAAAAAATACATGGGAATCAAGGAAGCCGACGAAGACAAGGCTCATCTTACAGAGAATATGCTGAAAAAGTATGAAAGTATGTGTGGAAAAGGCTTCTTTTATAACTACATGTCTTCTGGACGAGGTCACGGGCCTTTTACAGAATTGATTGATGGATCAATTAAGTATGATTTAATAGGCGGCATTGGTCCAAACATTCTTGGCCACTCACACCCTCTCTACATTAAGGCTAATCTTGAGTCGGCGATGTCTGATTCAATTATGTGTGGAAATTTACAGCCATATCCAGAGGCTCTTAATTTAACTGAATCTTTAATCGAAAATGTTAAAAAGAAAAGTAATCTAAGAAACTTTTGGTTTACGGGATCAGGAAGTTTTGCAAATGATCTCGCCCTTAAGCTAATTTGGCAAAAGAAAGATCCTGCTTATAGAATTATTGCCTTTCAAAAGGCTTTTGCAGGAAGATCTGTAGCAACACAAGACATCACTCATAATAAAGCTTATAAGCAAGGAATGCCTGATACAGTTGATGTTGATCATGTACCCCACTTTGATCAAAACGAGCCAGAGAATGCTCTTGAAAAAACACTTACCGCATTAAAAGCCATCGTTAAAGAACATCCAAAAAAACATGCGGCTATTATGCTCGAAATAGTTCAGGGCGAAGGTGGTTTTATCTATGGTACCAAAGAATACTATGAAGGTGTTTTTGAGTGGGCGAAAAGCCAAGGACTGTATATCTGGGTTGATGAAGTGCAAACATTTGGCAGAACGAGAGAACTCTTTGCTTACCAAATGATGGAACTTGACCAATATGTTGATGTTGTAACAGTTGGGAAAGCTTTACAAGTTTGTGGAGCACTTTTTACTGATGAGCTAAACCCAAAGCCTGGGCTAATAACTGGAACATTTAATGGCTCTCTATCTGCGCTGAATGCAGGCAATAAGATCATAAAGTATCTTACAGAAACACACTTCTATGGAGAAAAAGGAAGAATTTCTGAAATCGAACATACCTTCCTATCTCGATTTGAACATTTAATGAAAACATCTTGCTCAGGAAAGATTAGGTGGGCAGGTGGCGTCGGTACAATGATTGCCTACGAAGTCGGTGATTCAAGTAAAGAAATTACGATGAAATATATAAGAGCTCTATTTGACAAAGGAATCATTTGTTTCATGGCAGGAAATGAACCAACAAGAGTTAGAATGCTACTACCTCTTTCATTGACACCAGAGCATATTGAAGAAATTTTCAGAGTCATTGAAACAACTGTATTAGAGGTCATTGAATGACTAAGTTCAAACTTAGATCGGTAACAATGAATGACTTAGAAGATTTATTTGAATTAAGTCAACTCTATACATTCATTAGTCTTCCTGCAAATATTGACATGATAAAGTCAAAAATAAAGAGCTCACTCAAAAGTTTTGAATCCCCTAGCTCAGATCTTTCGAAGAATCATTATATTTTCGTTATAGAAGATTGTGAAAATAACAAAGTTATTGGCTGTTCAATGATACATGCTCAACATGGAACAGAGGAAGAGCCACACTTCTATTTAAGAGTTGGCCAGGAAAATAAATTTAGCTCCTCAATAAATACGGGCTTCATTCATGGAACACTTAAGTTAGGACTTTCAACAGATGGACCGACCGAAATTGGTGGCCTCATTCTCAACCCTAAATACAGAAAAGCCGGTGAAAAGCTTGGAAAGCAAATCTCTTTTGTTAGATTTCTTTATATGGGAATTAACCAAGGACGCTTCAAAAAAGAAGTTCATTCAGAACTAATGCCTCCTTTTGACAGTGAAGGAAAGTCTCCTCTGTGGGAAGCAATAGGAAGAAGATTTCTCAACATGGAATATCATGACGCTGATATTTTAAGTCGCCAGAATAAAGAATTTATTTTAAGCCTTTTTCCACAGGGAACGATATATGAAACCCTTCTTCCTTTAGAGGCAAGGAATGCTGTAGGAAAAGTTGGAAAGGACACTCAACCAGTAAAGAAAATGCTTGAAGATATCGGATTTAAATATATAAACGAAGTAGACCCATTTGATGGTGGGCCTCACTATCGTACAAAATTAACGGATATAAGTATTGTAAAAAATATAACGAAAGCTTCTCTAGAGTTCACAGAAAGCGATAGCGGAGAGGATTCTTTCCTTATCGCATTAAGTGATATTTCGAGCAATGAGTTTGAAGCTGTATATGCAAAAGGTTATTTTGCAGACGGGAAACTATTTATTAATAAGAGTTATCAACATATAAACGAAGATTCTGTTGAAAACCACGAATACTATATTACAAAATTATAAGGAAATAATATGTTTGAATTAAAAGGAAATTACTTTAATAGCGAATATGTACAGCCAACTACTTCTGGTCCATATGCAACGGAAGTCTTTATCGAGAGGGAATGTCCTTCAAATACAGACTTAAAGCTTTGGACGTTGCCGGTAGAATACACAAATCTAGACGTTATTGTTGACTCAGCAGTTGAAGGTTTTAAAGTTTGGAGAAACACTGAAGTCTCAGAAAGAATTGAGTTTTTTCAAAAATATAAAGAAGCTCTTACTAAACGAAAAGATGAAATAGCAAATGCCATTGCATTAGAGGTTGGAAAGCCTTTATGGGAAGCAAAGACTGAAGCAGGTGCTCTCATTGCAAAGATAGATGTCACGATTAGTGATTCATTGCCGCGTATTACGACAAAAACTTATAAAAATATTCTCCCTCAGACTCAAGGCGCTGTTCACTACAAGCCAATTGGACCTAGTTTTATCATTGGTCCATTCAACTTTCCTTGTCACTTGGCAAACGGCCAAATCTTAAGTTGCTTGATAGCAGGTAATTCGATTATCTTCAAACCATCCGAGAAAACCTGTTATAGTGCTCAACTCATGTTTGACTGCTTAATCGAAGCAGGCTTTCCTAAAGGAGTAATAAACTTGGTTCAAGGTGATGGTGAAACTGCTAGAAGGATTTTAAGGCGTAAAGAAGTACGTGGAGTTTTCTTTACAGGTTCAAAAGATGTAGGACAAAAAATCATTACTTCAACTCATCATGACCTTAACAAACTAGTTGCCTTAGAATTAGGTGGGAAAAACACTGCTATTGTTGAGCCGTCTGCAAATCTAGACTTCGTACTAGAAGAACTTATAAAAGGTGCATTTTTAACAGCAGGACAGAGATGTACATCAACAGGACTCGTTGCCATTCACAATAGTATTAAAGTTGAATTCATTGAAAAGTTTCATCAACTTGCAAAAAAAATAATCGTTGATCATCCTATCGAAAGTGATGATGAACCATTCATGGGTCCACTTATTGACAAGAACTCTCTTGATCAATATCTCCTCTATATGGGTATGGCAAAAAGAGAAGGCCTAAAAGAAATTATGCGTGGTAAGCAACTTGAACGAAGTACACCTGGATACTATGTTAGTCCTTCAATTCACGTAGCAGACAAATTCGATGACAAAAGTCATTTCTTAACTGCCGAAATTTTTGGACCAAACTGTACTTTCATAGGTTATGATACATTTGAAGAAGCTATTGATATTGCCAACAGCACTGAGTATGGTCTTGCAGCCTCTATATTCACTAATGATAGAAATCAATATGAGTATGCTATCAAAAATATTGACGCAGGGCTTGTGAACCTTAACCGCTCTACTGTTGGCGCAAGCTCCAAACTTCCTTTTGGTGGTGTAAAAAATTCTGGTAACTACAGACCTGCAGCAGTTGCAACTGTTGACAGTTGCGTTTATCAATTAGCGACACTTGAAATAAGTGAAACTGAACCAGCCGGACATATACACGGATTAAAAGATTAAAACTGTTTTTTGTTAACCAAAACTCCAGAGCGGGATGATTTACTTAGATCATCCTTCAGGGCTTTTTCTTGCTCTATATCGACAGTGGCATTCTTCATGTAAAGGCCCATGATCTCTTGCTTTTTAAGTTTTGCTTGAACGTATTCGAAACGCTCTTTTTCTTTTAAAATAAAAGTCGATGTCTCGACAGATTTTCCATCACCACAGACAGCAGTGTTTCCAAGGGCTCGTTTTTTTAAATAGTTTTCAATGACCTCAACAGCAAGTCTACCACATTGATATGTAATTTCTAATTCATCTTGAGAGTGACCAGAGTCCTTTTTAAAGGGTAAAATCTTAGCGCTAAACTCTTCAGCATCGCCAATATCTTCTCCACTCTCATAGAGATCTAGCATCTCAGTGAGCTGAACCCGAGAGCTACCAGTTGAAGTGGAAGTTAGCTCCGAAATTTCCTCCGGAGTGAGAATTCTCATAATGTCTGTAAGCAATGAAGCTGCTGCCATAATATTTCCTATACTTGATCAAACCTATCGGCTACCTTGGATAATAACTTTAAATCATAAGTGTCTAAAAACACGTTAATATAAGTTGATACAACTACTCAAGAAATAAGTTTTCACAGCAATTTCAATATTTTGACTAGACAAAAAACGAAAAACAAATTATAAATTTTCTTACTTATCAGATGGGATGTGGCGCAGCGGTAGCGCAGTAGACTGTTAATCTATTGGTCGTCGGTTCGAATCCGACCATCCCAGCCATTTTTCTAGAGTCATGATCCAAGATCTAATCCAAAACAGAATTCAAAAACAATTTGTAGAAGATACAAAGGAGTATTATTTTGATCTACTAGATAGTTTTAGAGAGTCATCAAACGAAGAAAGTGAAACTGATTTAACACCTAACTTTCAAAACTTCTTCAGAGATGCAATTCACTCTGATTCACTAGATAAGTTTAACACACAAAACTTCTACTTCTTTTCTTTACTACAAAAAATAGTTCACATTCTTTCACTTCACGAAGAGCTTGTTATTAGTGACACACTTGAATTAAGTGATAGTGAAGATGAACTTTTCAACCTTTGGCACGATAGTGAATTTGCCAAAGACTTTCTAATTGATCTTAACGAGAGTAAAGATCTTCTTAACATCTCTAAGAAATACCTTGAACTACTAGAAGAGCAATGTGAATCATTTTTCAATATACATATTTCTAAACTCGACAAAACAAAACCAGGACTTAGATATCAAATAATTCCAGAAATAGGCGACAGTGAAAGTAGAATCCACTCCCTTAGGTCAAACTCATTTTCAGATGAGACATTTAACTTGGCTAGTATATCTATTGGCGACATTGATTTTAACTCAACCAATAAAACTCTAGGAAAACTTTGGATAAATTCTTCATCAAAACAAATTGATAGAACCATAAGCACTCAAAAAGAGAGGATTAAAACTGCTCTTGAGACTATAGAACTTGTAAATAAAGATCTACTCAAAACATTTAAAGAATTTACAAAAATAATTGTTCCTATCGATGAAGAAGGTATTGTCAGCTACTCCATGCAATCCCTTCCCTATGTATCTTGCATTAATTTATACCATAGAGACTTTCTTGATCTTATGGATGATCTCCTACATGAAAATGGTCACCATTATTTAAACTTTATCCTTAATACTAATGAGTTAATTTATGAGGATAATGAAAAGATATACTATAGTGCATGGAGAAGAGCATTAAGGCCTGTTCGTGGAATTTATCATGCTTATTTCACTTTTTACTGGGCATTTAAGCTCTATAAGTCGCTTTACTTCTCAGAAGTGTCTTTTGCAGGAAGAGATAACCAAAAGATATCGCAAAGGCTTCTAGAGGAAGCCTTAATGCTTGATTTTACCTGGTTAGAGATATCAAGGTGCTTCGATGATGAAAAGGTCTCAAAATTCGGGCTAGAACTTGTTAAACCAATCCAAACCGAGATCACTCAGTTTATGGACAATGATTTTCAAAATATCATGGAAACTATAAATAAAAA
The DNA here is from genome assembly GCA_963922285.1 of uncultured Oligoflexia bacterium. GTDB lineage: Bacteria > Bdellovibrionota > Bacteriovoracia > Bacteriovoracales > Bacteriovoracaceae > Halobacteriovorax_A. The sequence goes on from CAWUIU010000047.1 coordinate 13,145, forward strand.
TT
>CAWUIU010000048.1:0-12884 GCA_963922285.1 uncultured Oligoflexia bacterium
AGTTACTGAATACGTTACTTACTCTGATAAGGTTAAGGTTAATCCTGAGATCGCTACAGCTCTTGACTACGATAAAGAAGTTAAGGCGACGAAGTTTAGTATCTTTAGAACAAAGTTTAGAACTCATACTGTTAAAGTTAACTTAAAAGGTCTACGAGACAACGTTCCTGGAAGTTATAAAGTTAAGACTGAGATCTTAAAAGGTTCTGAGTGGATTAAGCTTGAAGATGCTGAATTATTTGTTGCTGCTCCATCGCAAGGACAAACTAAGACAGCAGATGTAAAGTATACTTTCTATAAGAAGATTAAGAAAGAGTCTCTTAAGATTAAAGTTACAGTTTCGTATGAAGATGAAGTTCTAAAAGAAGAAGTACTTGATATTAAAATTAAGTAATTCTATTTAATATTCCTAACGATGAAAGCCTCGCAGACTGCGGGGCTTTTTTTATTGTTTTTTTAAAAACTCAGCAATAAGTTTTTGCACTTTATATGGAGCTTCGTGTTGAGGAACGTGTCCAGCACCTTTTATAATTTTTAATTCCCCTTGTGGTATTTCTTTTATTGCTTTTTTGGCAATTTCTAGCGGAAAGAAGTCATCGCTTTCGCCCCATAGGAGGAGAGTTGGTATTTTTATTTCACTCGGAGCAACTACGTGTACGTCTTTTTCTCCAGTGAGTTCTGGTCCATTAGAAAAAAGGAGATTTGAAATATCCGTATATTCTTGACTTTTACTTAGGTAATTCTCACGAATATAAGTTTCAATAAAGAATGGATAATTTCTATTTTTATGAAAGATGAGATCCTTAAACTTTTGAAAATCTTTTCGATCACTCATAACGAATGGATTTCTTCCTGCTAGTGATTGTTTAACAACACTATCAATGTCTTTATATTCAAATCCTGCACAGTTGATAAGGATAATACTCTTTAATCTTTTGGGAACATCTTTATAGATCTGCAGTGTGACAGCACCGCCAAGAGAATTACCACCTAGGTGAAAATCATTAATTCTTAGATGATCGACAATATATAAAATTGTATCTCGATAGAGTTCTAATGAGTATTTTACAGAAGTATTAACACCGTACTGATCAAAACCTTTAAGAGCGGGAAGAATAATATTGTAGTCTTTTCTTAGGGCGAATAAGCATGACAAGAATGCTTCTGGAATATCAGAAAAGCCATGAATAAGAACAAGAGTTGGTTTACCCGGATTGTTATGATGCAAGAAGTAAATTGGTCCATGCTCGGTCTCGATCGTGTTCTCCGACACTTTAAGCATACGCTTAAGTGAGCTCATGATAAAACCATGAGCTTTTTGTCCGATTTTAGCTCTTTTAGAAAACATTTTACTCCTAGGTCCTGTTATGGATACAATGCTCTTCACATAAATTTTATCTTATTTGTCACAGGGGTAATATATGGAACAATTTATTCAAAGTCTACCAAAGGCAGAACTACATCTTCATATTGAGGGATCACTTGAGCCTGAACTAATGTTTGATCTGGCCAAAAGAAATAGTATTGAAATTCCTTTTGCAAGTGTAGAGGAAGTTAAAAAAGCATATAACTTTCATAATCTACAATCATTCTTAGATATCTATTATCAAGGAGCGAATGTTCTTATTCATGAGCAAGACTTCTTTGATCTAACTTGGGCATATGTTCTTAAATGTAAAGAAGACAATGTCGTGCACACCGAGATTTTCTTTGATCCACAAACACATACGGATCGTGGAATTGAATTTGATGTGGTTATCAATGGAATTCATAAAGCTCTTAAAAAAGCTGAAGAAGACTTTGGGATTACTTCAAAAATCATCATGTGTTTTTTAAGACACCTTGATGAAAAAGCGGCATTTAAAACTCTAGAGCAATCACTTGCTCATAAAGATAAAATCATTGGTGTTGGCCTTGATTCATCTGAAGTAGGACATCCTCCAAGTAAGTTTGAAAGAGTTTTTAAAAAAGCACTAGAAGAAGGTTTCTTAACTGTTGCTCATGCTGGTGAAGAAGGACCGCCTGAGTATATCTGGGAAGCACTTGATCTTCTTAAAGTAAAAAGAATTGATCACGGAGTAAGATCTTTAGAAGATGAAAAACTTGTGACAAGACTAAAAGAAGAGCAGATTCCACTTACAGTTTGTCCTCTTTCAAATATCAAGCTTTGTGTCTTTGATAAGCTCTCTGATCACAATTTAAAGAAGCTAATGGCCAGTGGTCTAATGGCGATGATTAACTCTGATGATCCATCTTACTTTGGTGGATACCTTGGTGAGAATTATATTCAATGTCAGAAGGAGCTTGATCTTAATGAAGATGAGCTAAAAACACTGGCAATGAATTCATTTAAGAGTTCATTTTTAGACGAAAGTGTCAAAACTAAGTGGATTGAAAAGATACAAAGTGTTTAATTTCAATAATTTAATTAAAATCTTAAGATAAAGGCCTCATTTGCAGGCTTTTTTTCATTGTGCTAGTTTTTTTCATTGAGTGCCTAAGTACTAAAGGAGAGATAATGAAAAAACTAATTTCACTGATAAAAATTACAGTTCTATCACTAATAATAACGCTCGTTCCTATGCAAAAGTCTAAAGCCGCAGTTGCTGGTGTTGCTGCTCTTGCTGGTGCTTCTGCTGCAGGAAATATTGCATTAGCTGGTCTCGCATCTCCGGTTATTGGGTTTGGCGCAATGGCCTTGTCACAAGATTGTGATCGTGGAGTATGTGCTATCTTCTTTTTCTTAGGATTCGTTGCTGGTGTTGTCTTATTAGATGAAGAGACAAAGAATTTTGAATTTTCTGAGTTAGATAATCTAAAAGCAAGAGAGTTAGGAATAGATCAAAATTCAATAGAAGTTTTTAATTCTGAAGTTGCAGACGCAAATATATTGATGGAAGAGGTTTCTTCACAGTTGAATGAAAATTCATCTGTTGATGAAGCGAGAGGACTCTGGAAAGAGTATAGAGATTATTTATCATCAGAGACATTTGAGGTGATGCAAATACTGGTTTCTCCTTCTAATTAACTAGTAATTGATAACCAAAAATTTCCGGTGAAACGAAGCCCTCGTATGAGGGCTTTTTTTTAGTCTTCGTTTTCACTACTGAGATTAGGTCGTACTTTGGATTATTTGTGCCTTAAAGCTTCATTTGACTTCTTGATAACGTGTCCATGAACAGACTCCTCGATTTGGTGACTTAATTGGAGGCATTAAAAAAGGGCGCTGAGGGGCGCCCTTGATATCACTTGTATTTAATATCATCTGCACCAAGGGAAGAGAGACAGAGATGGGCAGAAGATATGGTTACACAATCTGTAAACGATTGTGTTTACTTTAGCCTAAGTCGGTAGCCTTAGCAATAGAAAAGTAAACAGCTGTGGTTACTAATTTTTCCTATCAAATGATTCTAGATACTTAGTAGGAAGTTTTCTCGGGTATCAGAAGATAATTTGTTCATACTTCCTAAGCGTTTAATCTTTTTAACTTTGATCCCGCAAAATCCAAGGATATCTCTTTTTAGTATTTTTGCCGCAGGATCACCCATGAGAAAGCGGCGAAACCAGCCTGGGGCATCACTAAAAAGGTAAAGTTCTGCTGTTCGACCACTTAATAATTTCTCTGGTAAAAACTTTCCTTTTGTGTACTTAAAAGCAAAACCAGGCATAAGCACACGATCAAAAAAACCTTTAAGAAGTGCAGGGTAAGTAGACCACCAAATTGGTGTCAAAAGAATAATATGATCTGCACGACTTATTTTCTCTTGAGCTATGGAAAGGTCATTTTCGAATTCAGTTTGATTTCCATATCCAGGGAAGACAGGATTGAAATCAAGTTCAGCAACATTAAGAAGCTCGGCATTTTTACGGTTTTCAAATAACTTTTTCGCGACTTGACTAGTAAAACTTGTTAAATCTGGATGGCCATTAATAATGAGAGTTTTCATATTCATCTCCTTTACTAATTGGATAATAACGCAAATTAATGTATAAAAATAATGAATATTAATAATATTAAATATAATTATGATGAATATTAGAAACTTCGATTTAAATCTATTAGTAATTTTCAAAGAACTCTTTGAAACAAATAGTGTTAGCAAGACCGCTCAGAATTTAGCTCTATCTCAGCCAGCAATTAGTCATGCTCTTAATCGTTTACGGCAGAGTTTTGAAGATGAATTATTTATCCGTACGAAAAGAACTCTTGTTCCTACCGACAAGGCCAGAAAGCTTGGACCTCTGATAAGTAACCATATCAAAGATTTACAGAGTACTCTCTTTGTAACTGAAGACTGGGATGAAAGAACTGCTAAGACATCTTTTACTTTTTCAGGTACTTCATATGATGCTTCTGTTTGGTTTCCGGAGCTCATGGCAGATATGAGTGTTGATGCACCTAATGTCAAAGCTCGCTTTAAAGGTATTGTAGTTGATCAATTTCTTGAAAGAATGGTAAGTGGTGAGGTGGATATTAGCTTTGCTGGAAATCTTGATTACTTTCCTAACTTTAGGATCGAGACTTTAGCAGAGTGGGACATGTGCATTATTGCTCATAAGGAAAGTCGAAAGTATCGAAAGAGAATAACTCAAGAAGATTATTTAAAAGCTCAACATGTTCTTTATACTCCAACAGAGAAACCTGGCAGTGAAGTTGACGATATCTTAAAGTCTATGGGGTTAGTGAGAAATGTCTCTGTGAGAACACCTTATTTAAATTCAATTCCAAACCTGATTGTGAAAAGAGATTATCTTGCAATCGTACCTCGTTTTTTTGCAAAATCGATTAAAGATAATTATGACATCCGTTTAATCGAAGTCCCATTTGAACTTCCAGGCTTTAAGCATCAAATGGTTTGGCATAAGAGTAAAGATAGCTCCATCGAGCATCAATGGTTAAGAAATTATATTCGCAGTAATTATAAAGACTGGATGAATCATGGTTAAAGCAAACCTTACCGAAGGAAATATATTAAGGCAGCTTATCGATATGGCCTTGCCAATGGCATTTGGGATTTTTGCAATTATTGGATTTAATCTTGTTGATACTTTTTTGTGGCAAGACTAGGCAATGTAGAACTAGCGGCAATTACATTTACTTTTCCATTTCCACTTCTTATTGGAAGTGTCGCTTTTGGAATAGGAGCAGCTGTAAGTTCTTTTGTTTCGAGGGCGTTGGGTGCAGGTGATCAACACATTATTAAAAAGATAACTTCTGACGCAATATTCTTGGGAGTTATTCTTGCACTAACGATTTCAATTATTGGTGTCGTTACAATCGATCTTGTCTTTAAAGCACTAGGTGCGGATCAACAAACCCTTTTGCATATAAAAAGTTATATGAATATTTGGTATTTCAATTTACCATTTATCGTTATTCCAATGATTGGAAATAATGCCATACGGGCTATGGGAAATACCCGTTTCCCTGCAATGGTCATGGCCGTTGCAGGACTTGTTAATGTAATTCTTGACCCTTTATTGATTTTTGGCTACATAGGCTTTCCAAAGCTTGGACTTCAAGGAGCAGCAATTGCGACTGTTATCTCTCGAATTTTTACGATGGTCGCAGCTCTCTATGTTTTACATTATAAGTATAAAGTGCTCATTAGTCCCTTCGCTCGTATGAAATGTGTTGTTAATAGTTGGATCGACATTTCAAAGCTGGCTCTTCCTGCTTTTCTCACGAATCTCGTTACGCCAATTGCGATGGCTGTCATTACAAAAATGGTTGCAAATTATGGAAGTGATGTTGTGGCTGGTTTTGGAATTGGATCAAAAATAGAATCTTTCTTAGCAATTTTAATGATTGGTCTTGCTGCTAGTCTTGGACCATTTGTTGGCCAGAATTTTGGAGCTGGGAAATTTGAGAGAATTCGCGAAGCACTAAAAATTGCAAATACTTTTCCTCTTATATGGGGAACTCTAATGTTTATTTCGATGTACTTCTTTGCTGATTCATTGAGTACTTTCTTTAATGATAAGGATGAAGTCATACAAGCATCCCGTAAGTATCTTCTCATTGTTTCGTTTGGTCTTGTAGGGTATGGAATTTTACAAAATGCTGTTGCTGTTTTTAATGTTCTTGGTAGGCCGAAGGTATCTCTCTTCGTGAATATTACTAAAATGGTACTGATCTATTTACCTTTTGCTTTCTTGCTAAAAGGTGACTTTAAACAAGAGGGGATCTATGTTGCAGTTCTTCTCTCTCACCTAATAACGGGTGTCATTATCTATATTCTACTAATGAAAGAAGTTAGAAAATGTCGTCGAAAAACTAGTCAAACCTCCTAAATATTTATTTATTATTTTTAAAAGGTTGGAACATTTTTCTTAAAATTACAAAAAAAATAAATAAAAAAAATAGTAGCGTTTTATTTAAGAGTAGTCTAAATGATAACAAATTAGCGTAATTACAGGCGTTTATCATATCTTTTACTTCCCATCTACACTTAGAAGAAACTCTAGTGAGCTTTAAATACTAATATTACTAAATAAAAGGCTAACTTAAGTCATACTTTTTTACGATGAGAGGGTATTAATAATTCAAAGATTACGAGGGTTTATTATGAGAGGGATGAGTCTAAGGAAAAAGATTATATTGTCTGTATTTTTGCCAACCTTAATTCTGGTTTTGACTGCATCGAAAAATCTTTATCAAGACTTTCAAGATGATATTAGTTATCGAAACGTTGAAAAGAGTTTTGTTCTGATTGAGAAGGCGTCAAAAATTGTCCACAATATGCAGGTCGAAAGAGGAATGTCTATTTCTTATCTTTCAGGCGCAAATAATCTTGATGGAATAAAAAAGCAAAGAACAAAGGTTGATGGTGCGATAGAAGAGTTTAAAAAGGCACAGTCTGATCATGTTCTAAACCCAAAATTTATAACAGAAGCAAATGAGTTACTCGTAGCAATTCCTGCTTTAAGGGAGAAGGTTAATTCTAAATCAATTGCGAAAAATCTTGTTCTTAAAACTTATACGAAGACGATCTATAAACTACTTTCCTTTGAGAATGAAATTGCTAAGTTTACTAATGATGCAGACCTTTTAAAAGATTTAAATGCCATGAGAACACTTGAAGAGGCGAAAGAGAATGGTGGGAAATTTCGTGCTTTGGTTTCTGCAATACTTGTTAAAAATAAAGCAATTGATCTTAAAACTTATAAAAAAGTCTTGGATTTACGTTATGGTTATATTTATAACGTAAAAGTTGTTGCTTTAACTGCAGGGGCAAAGTCTGAAGATTTCTTTGGGAAAATGAAGAAAGGAAAAGAGTGGGCAGAAATGGAGGACACTTTTGATAAACTGACAATAAAGAAAGATGTTGGTGGTTATGATGCTGACGGTGCAGTTTTTTTCAAGTATATGACGAAGAAGCTAAATGATGTTAATTCTCATATTTGGGTTTTCAAAGAAGCATTTAAAAAGGATCTAAAAAAGCATTTAAGAGAGACTGATATTCGAGTTGTTTATAATCTCTCACTTATTTTGATCGTTTTAGTGCTTGTTTTTATAACGTTTAAATATGTTATTTTAAGAACTGAGAAAGAATTAGAAAAAGTTGTTAATGGTTTTATTGATACAATTGATAAACTAAGCTTAACGTCAAATATGCTAGAAGATCAATCCCGAAAGTTAACAGAAAATTCAAATGATCAATCAAGTAGTGTCGAGCAGACCTCAGCAGCGGTAAATGAGATTTCTGCAACGATTAGTCAAAATGCTGAATATGCATCTAAGTCAGAAGGTGTTGCTAATGAAATGGAGAAAGCATCGACGGAAGGGGAAAAAAGGCTCTCAACAATGCTTGAATCAATTAATGCTATAAATAGCAGTAGTGAAAAAACGCTTGAGCAAATGAAGACTAATAGTGATGATTTTCAGCGTATTTCTGAAGTCATTAGTCAGATTGATGAGAAGACAAAAGTTATTCATGATATTGTTTTTCAAACGAAACTACTATCTTTTAATGCATCTGTTGAGGCTGCTCGTGCAGGTGAGCATGGTAAAGGATTCGCTGTTGTAGCTGAAGAAGTTGGAAACCTTGCTTCTTTGAGTGGCAATGCTGCGGAGGAAATTGGTACTCTTCTTGAGCAAAGTGTTCAATCCGTTGAGCAAATTGTTTCAAAAATTCAATCCAATATGGTAACGCTTGAGCGTGAGAATAAAGATAGTATTAAAAAAGGTCTTGAGCGCGCGAGAGATTGTCAGGACTCTTTGAAAGAGATCCACCATAAGGTTCGTGAGACCAAGGCTATGGTTAAAGAGATTGTTCATGCTTCAAAAGAGCAAAGTATTGGGGTGAATGAGGTTAATGATGCCATTTCTCAAGTTAGTGATTCATCAAATCAGATTAAGAGTCTTGCAGAGCGTGCGAACCGTTCTTCTAATAGTGTAAAGACACAAACTGATTTGATCAAGGAAGGATCAGTAAGTCTTAATGCTATTATTAAAGGAAAATCACCGTCTTAAAATTAAGTTGACGATTTTCCTGAATTTCTGTTTATGGAATTGATTGTCGTAACCTTCTTGCTGATATAGTTTCTTCTTTATTTAAGGAGAACACTATGAAAACTTTTAAGATGGTATTACTTACATTGTTACTTACATTTGCTCCATTTAAGCATGTGAATGCTGGAATTGGTGCAGTTATTGCACTTCTTAACCCTGCGGTTGGTGGAACAATTGCCTTAAGTGGTCTTGCTCTTTCTGGAGCAGGTCTTACAGTTGCTACTTTAGGAGATGGTGAGTATGGTCCTGTTATTCTTGGTGGTATTGCGTTTTATGCTGGTCTGGTTATTCTTGATGAAGAGAATGGGGCAGTAAGTTTTACTCAAGTTGATGAACTGACAGTAGCTAAACTTAAATTAGATCCAACGAAAGTTGTCATTTATAATTCTGAGATTGAAGAGGCCAATGTTCTTCTTGATGAAGTAAGTTCTTCATTAAATGCAGACTCAACAGTTGAGGAGGCGAAGGAATTATGGAGTGAGCTTAGTGACCTCGTTTCCCCTGAGACTTTCGAAATCATGCAAGACCTAGTAACTGCAATATAATAAAAATGAGCACCAAAAGGTGCTTTTTTTTTGCGTAGTAAGAGTAATCTTTTCAAACAGACATGTGTTGTATTGGTTGCAAATTTCGCTGACAAATTTAAAATTTATAAGAAGAACTGGTGGTGAGAGCTCTAATGGTGATTTGATCGAAACTTATGGTTCAGGTCCTTTTAAAATGGATAAGGTAACTAACCTCGAAATCTCGAGCTAACTTAAGACTTGTGTTGAAAGACTCAGTCCTAAGTCTATTGGCGGCACCCTTAAATATGGTGAGATTTGTTCTAAATAATTAACTTTTTTCTTTAGACCCATTTTCTTAATTACAGCTTTGTGATATTATTTACTTTCGAATACTAGCAAGTATCGGTCAAATCAAGGGGGTGCCATGGTTTCGACGGGATAGTTGACAGGTATCCGGGCGTGTCCAGGCTGGTGTCCACGGTCCTGGTAAAAAGGAGACCAAACCATAATTGCAAATGATAATTTTGCTCCAATGGCTGCCTAATTAATTAGGACTAGTCTTGTGAGGCGCTACAGCCAAGAAACAGAAAGTAGCAAAGCTCTTTGAGTCAGGAGTCTAACTTGGCTTTGAGTCTACCGGGTCTACTCGTTAATCAGTCACCGGGGTTCGTTAGGTGCGCGTAACCTAAATAGCCTTGTCTTCTGGCGATAAGTGAAGACTACACACGTAGGCCGCTATCAAGACACTGTTTCGGACGCGAGTTCGATTCTCGCCACCTCCACCATCGGAATTCGATGGTGGACACCTCTTCTCCTTAAATATTTTTAAATTCAACTACTTAATTACGGTAACTTGCACTTTGTTAGCTCGTTCCAAACCTTTCTAGACCTGTCTCAAACTGTCTCCGTGTGGCTATTTGTGGCTATTTTTTAGAGAGCAAGTTTTGAGCGAGACTACACTTAGTAGGCATGGGGTCTAAATGAGGGCTTAAGTTATCGTAATTAAAAAACTACTAAGTGTATCAAGAGAGCTTTTTCTAACAGTCAAAATGGAGGTAGTAATGACTACAAAAAAGAAAAAGACTCGTCGTTGTGACAAGAAATCAGTAACAGAAGAATCAATCCTTTTAAAACATTTAAGAGAGTCTAGACACTTATCAATCAGAAGAGCAGCAAAGCTAATAGGCACATCTTCTTCAACTGTTAATCATACGGAGAATGGAAGACGAGATCTCACGACAGGAATTATCATTCAATTTGTAGAGGCCTATGGTTATTCCTTAGAAGATTTTCAAGAGATGCTTAAAGGGAATTTAATTGTTCCTGAACATCTTCAATCTGAGTGCATAGAGATAATTAAAAGACTTGATAATAATAAATTAAAAACTGTTAAGTCATTTCTAGAAACATTCTTAGGTCATTAGAAAGGAGTTAGCAATGGGAATTAAGTATTGTAAGGAAGCAAAGGAATATACTGTTAGCTATCATAGAAGGCATCCTCAAACTAAAAGATCTTGTAGTCTGAGACGTAAGGGAATCAAGACTAAAGTCGAAGCTGAAAAAGTTTATAAGCAATTAATTGTAGAACTTACTCAGAAGTTTTATGAAGCTCAGCACCCTCTATGGATAGAAGTAGTTGAAGGGTTTTTGATTCACTTTACAAATCAGGGAATGGCTAAGAATACAATTCTAAATTATCGAGGAAGTTTAAGACTTCACACTTATAAGAAATGGCATAAGGTAAGGATTCATGAAATATCAACTGGAGATATTAGAGATCTTATTCAAGATGATTTAAGTAATTTCTCTGAAGCATATCGAAAGAGTATGCTTAAATACATTAGAGCAGTCTTTAGATATGCAACTGAGCATAATATTATTCATCGTGACCCTAGCCCTAGGTTAAAATTTAAGAAGAATGAGAAAATTAAAAAGGTACTTACAGAGTCACAAATGAAGAAACTTCTTCAAAGAGCAAAAGAAGAAAATCATCCTTGGTTTTCTATATGGGCATTAGCTTGTTACACAGGATTAAGAAATGGTGAGCTATATGCTTTAAAGTGGGAAAGGGTGGATCTAAATAAGAGGATAATGGTTATTTCATCTTCTTGGACTAAGGAAAATGGGTTTAAAGAAACTAAATCTGGAGATGATAGGATTGTTGAAATAGCAAAATCATTAATGCCTTTAATGAAAGAGTTAAAAGAAAGAGCAGTGTCCGATTATGTTCTTCCAAGAATAAGAGCATGGGATAAAGGTTCACAGGCTAGTATTTTAAAGGATTTCCTTTTTGAAAATGATTTACCTGTAATTAGATTTCATGATCTAAGAGCATCTTGGGCCACTGTCATGCTTTCAAAAGGAATTGAGCCTATTAAGGTTATGTCTATGGGGGGATGGAAGGACTTGAAGACAATGCAAATCTATATTAGAAAATCTGGGATTCATATTCAGGGGATTACGGATGGCTTAAATTTTATGTAAGATATATTATCAAGTTTTTTAACTAATTCTTCAAATTGAACAGCTTTTTGATGAGGAATTGTACGAATCATAGCTAAGCAACTAGGTTCTCATCCAAATTAACTTCAGATAATTCTTCTTTTATGGACTTGCCAGTAGTTTTATTCTTCCAATTTGTAAGTCCATTGGTCGCTCCAGCTCTAACCATAGCTCCTGCTGCGGATGGAGAACTAAACTCTAAATCTTTCTTTAATTTACAGACATGATCATCAATATGTTCGACTATCTCTGAATTTGTTATTTGTTGCCATTTGTTGAAGTAACCAGTGTTCCTTTTTTCAAAACTTTCACGAGGCTTTTTCTTCAGATATGAACCAGCTTTTAAAATGTATGATTCATCTACTTTGATCAATCTTGCTTCATATTCTGTATTTGGAACTTTACATATATACTCATCACAATTCTTTGAGGTGGATAAATTTATATGATCACTTGAAAAGTAACCTAAATTCATCGCTTCTAAGATGAATAGAATGTTTTCTTCAAATATTGTTAGATCTGCCATATCTTCTTCTGCAAGTTTAGGCATCTTTGGATTTTGATCATTCATTAGTTGTATTTCTGTAGAAGAATTGGCCTTTTTCCAAAAAATGTATTCTAAGTATCTTACATGCGCCTTGTTTAAAGATGATCCTTCAGATTGAAAAACTATAAAGTGAGTCCACCAGTCTTTTGTTTGGTGATGGTTCTTGATCCTTTGCGTAAAGTTTTCTGTTTCACCAACATACATCTGAACCATCTCAGAGTTAATATCAGAGAGAAGAAAGTAGACACCTGTTGCCTCTGACTCAGTTCTTTTACTAAGCTGATTTAACTGCTCTCGAGTTCCATAGAATGCATAACCAGACCAGTTGAATTCTGTTATTTTCTTTAAGGACCTAGGCGAGTTACCTGTAACAAACATACGTAACGATTTTCCTGACATAAATTCTCCATTGATATTGTCTTATCGGAATTTTATTTACCTGCTTAAGTCAGGAATATTCTTATTATTAGCGATTTTATAAGTAATAGAATGTGTATTTTGCTTCGATTAAGAAATCTTGATTGATGGTATTTGCTTGTATTTGATTGTCATCTTTTATTCTTTGGTTCATAATTTTATATACTTACATCTCTATTAATTATCACGGAGAAGATAATGAATCTTGAAGTCACGGATCGATGGTTATCTGTTCAAGAAATTGCAAAATATTTAGGAATCTCAAAAGAAACAGTTTATCGCTGGATAGACAAAAATAGAATTCCTACACATAAAGTCGGAAAACAGTGGAAGTTTAAGACTGCTGATATTGATATATGGGTAAAAAGCGGTCAAGCATCGGATGATAGTAGAGAAG